>DAINOY010000031.1:0-10787 GCA_036743735.1 Chloroflexota bacterium | reverse complement strand
AGTTGCCTCATACGCCCCTCAAACGTACGCGTATACCAATTCCGCCACCTGGGCAAGGTGTGGTACCGAGGGAGGGACTTGAACCCACACGACCGTAATGGTCACTAGGTCCTGAACCTAGCGCGTCTGCCTATTCCGCCACCTCGGCGCGCATCGGAACCTGTCGGCCCGAACGGCCGGCCGATGATAGCACAGGCCCCGGAGGGCTCAGGCTCCTGGCGCCAGGAGGTTCAGGAGTGAGAAGGCGACGAAGAGGACGGCCAGCGCGATGGTGAGGCGGAAGAGCGTGCGCTCGATCCCACGCCGGCTGCGATAGGCGGTCACTTCGCCACCGAATGCGCCGCCCAGGCCGGTTCCCCGCTGCTGGAGCAGGATCGCGGCGGAGAGCGCGATGGCAAGGATCATCTGGGCGATGACGAGTGGCTGCATGGCCCGCGCAGTATAGCCGCTGCTCGTTCAGGCGGTGCCGAGGAGGTTCCGGCCGGTCATCTGCGGGCCGGGCGGAAGACCCAGGATGGCGCAGATCGTGGGCGCGACGTCGGCGAGCCGCCCGTCGTGCAGCGGACGGCCCTCGAGACGGGCCCCGACGATCACGAGCGGGACAGGGCTCATCGTGTGCTTCGTCTGCGGCGCACCGCCGGCGTCGCGCATCTCCTCGATGTTGCCGTGGTCGCCCGTGATCAGCAGCACGCCGCCAGCCGCGAGCGTGGCATCGGCCAGGCGGCCCAGGCAGGCGTCGATCACCTCGGCCGCGCGGACGGCCGCATCCCACACGCCGGTGTGGCCGACCATGTCAGCGTTCGCATAGTTCACGACGATGAAGTCCTCGTCTCGCGCGGCGATCGCCGCGGCGACGTTGTCGGTGATCGGCAGGGCGCTCATCTCCGGCGCCTGGTCATAGGTCGCGACCGCGCGATTCGACGGCACCAGGATCCGCTCCTCACCGGGCATGGGGTCCTCGACGCCGCCGTTGAAGAAGTAGGTGACGTGGGCGTACTTCTCCGTCTCGGCGACGTGGAGCTGCCGCAGGCCATGGCGCGCCAGGACCGCCGCCAGCGAGTCGACGACGTTCGGCGGGAAGGCGACGGCGACCGGCAGCTCGTCGTGCTCCTGGTACTCGGTGAGCGTGGTGAGCGGGGCGAGCGGGCGGTCGCCTCGCTCGAACTCGTCGAACGCGTCGAGCGCCATGGCCCGGCTCAGCTGACGGGCACGATCCGCGCGGAAATTGAGGTGAACCAGCGCGTCGCCGTCGGCGACGTGGCTTCCCGGCAGCACCACGGTCGGCTCGATGAATTCGTCGGAGGTGCCGCGGGCATAGGCCTGGGCGATCGCCGCCTCGCCGCTGGGCGCGGTGGGCCCACGGCCGTGCACGATCGCGTCGTACGCGAGCCGGGTGCGCTCCCAGCGCCGGTCGCGATCCATGGCGTAGTAGCGGCCACTCAGCGTGGCGAGGGTCACCGCCCCGGCGGCGTGGGCCAGCAGCTCGGGCAGGAAGCGGTCCGCGGAGCGCGGCGGCGTGTCGCGCCCGTCGGTGAACGCATGCAGCAGGACCCGCTCCGATGGCAGCCCGGTTCTGCGCGCGAGCTCGATCATGGCCAGGATGTGCCCGTCCACGGCGTGGATCCCGCCCGGACCGATGAGTCCCATCAGGTGCAGGCGCGACCCGTTCGCGAGCGCATGGCCGCACGCGGCGCGGAGCGCCTCGTTGTCGAAGAACGAGCCGTCAGCGACGGACGCATTGATCCGCGGCAGGTCCTGGAGGACGGGCATGCCGGCTCCCAGGTTGAGGTGGCCGACCTCGCTGTTGCCCATCTGCCCGGCGGGCAGGCCGACCGCCTCTCCGGCGGCCTCCAGGCGCGCCGATGGCCAGTGCGCGGCGAGATCGCGCCAGTGCGGCATCTTCGCCGCCAGGAGCGCGTTCCGATCCGGGTCGTCGTTCAGGCCGAATCCATCGAGGACGCAGAGGACGACCGGTTTCGGCGTTCTCCTCGGGGCGTCGGTCATCCGGGCGCGCCGGCCGCGGCGCGGCAGATCGCGCCGAAGGCCACCGGGTCGAGCGACGCGCCGCCCACCAGCGCGCCGTCGACGTCCGGCTGCCCGAAATACGCGCCGGCGTTCGTGGCGTTCACACTGCCGCCGTACAGGATCCGGATTTCGGCGGCCGCCGTGCCGTCGCGCTCGGCGAGGATCTCGCGAATGAGCGCGGCCGAGCCCTGTGCGTCCTCGGCCGTGGCCGCGTCGCCGGTGCCGATCGCCCAGACCGGCTCGTAGGCGATCACGAGGCGGCTGCCAGCGAGCGTCTCGAGGCGGGAGATCGCGGCGCGCAGCTGCCGGACGATGACGACCTCCGCCTCGCCGGCACGACGCTCCTCGCGGCGCTCGCCGATCGCGGCAATGGGTACGAGACCGTGCGCGACGGCGCTCGCCACCTTGGCGGCCACCCCTTCGTCCGTCTCTCCGTCGTATTGCCGGCGCTCCGAGTGCCCGATGATGACGTGCGTCGCGACGCCGTCGAGCATGGTGGGCGAGATCTCGCCGGTGAACGCGCCACGCTCCTCGGCGCGCATCGTCTGCGCGCCGACGGCGATGCGCGTGTCGTCGATCGTGTCGCGGATGAGATCCAGCCAGACGGCCGGCGGGCAGATGGCCAGCTCGACGCCCGCGAGACCGGCGAGCTGCGCCTCGAGCGCGGCGCCAAGGGCCACCGCGTCGGCGCGCGTCGAGGGATTCATCTTCCAGTTGCCGGCGACGAGCGGCATGCGCGGTCGAGCCATGGGTCCTCCTGCGTCAGGGGGCGACGGGATCGTCGATCTCCTCGGCCAGCTCGATAAGCCGTCGCAGGCGATGATTCACCGCCGAGCGGCTGATGCCGAGCAGCTCCGCCAGCGTATCGAGATCGGCGTCGGGACGCGAGCGGCGCACGAGCGCGACCTCGCGCACCGAGTGCGACAGGCGATCGAGGCGTCCGGTATCGCCGAGCAGCTCGATCGCCCGCAGCTGCCGCTCGGCTGCGCGCACGGTGCGGTCGAGATTGGCACCCTCGGCGTTGAGGAGCCGGTTCAGGCGGTTCCGCACGTCACGCCCAACTCGCGCCGTCTCGAAATCGAGCAACGCCCGATTGGCACCGGTCAGGCGCAGCAGCGTCGCAACCTCCTCCTGGCCCTTCACGTACACCACGCGTCGGCCGCGTCGCTCGCCGACCGAGGCCCGCACCTCGCTCTCCGCCAGCCGGCTGCGCAGCTCACGCGCACGGCGTGCGTCGGGCATGACCCACTCGATGTGCGGGCCGGACCGCGAGAAGGAGAGCGACCCCGAGCCCAGCAGCAGGCCGCGGATGAAGGCGCGCCGGTCGTGCGCTGGTGCCTCGGCCCACGACCAGGCGCCCAGTGCGGTGCGGTCGAGTCGAACGCTGAGATGGCGGCGAGGCTGGGGAGGTGGCGCCGCGGCACCCGACGCGTGCGACGGGTCCCCGACCGTCAGCCCGAGCGCGGCCGCCAGCTGGACCGCGACGCGGGCGGTGGCGTGGTCCAGGGTCCGGAGGTCGCCCCGCTCCCCCGCCCCGCTGCCGGCCAGGAGGCCGATCAGCTCGGCACGCTGGCAGCAGCGTCGCGCCGGGTGGATGCGGGCCAGCTCCCCCTTGACCTCGCGCGCGACGAGCACTCAGCCGGCCCGTGCGGGCTGCCGGCGGACGCGACGCTGTCGCGGACGGTCAACCTGGTCCTCCTGGAGCAGGCGCATCAGCGTCGCGGCCAGCTTCACCGGGTCGTGCCGGTGGGCGTTGTCCTCGTCGATGAGATCCTCCTCGACGATCACCGCCGGCAGCGTCTCGAGGCGCCGGTCGTCGACCTCGACGAGGTGGCCCTGCCAATCATGTGGTGGCCGGGCGTGCACGTTGCGGTTGATGAGCACGTAGTCGGCGATCTCGGCCCCGACGTGCTCGAAGAGGACTTCCAGGTGCTCCGCGGCCGAGAAGGCGTCGGTCTCACCCGGCTGGGTCGCGACGTTGCAGACGTAGACCTTCATCCCCGCCGCAGCGGTGACCGCGTCCCGGATGTCGCTGATCAGCAGGTTGGGCAGCACGCTCGAGAAGAGGCTGCCGGGACCGATGACGATCATGTCGGCCTCCAGGATGCGCTCGAGTGCCTCCGGATTGGCCCGCACGTCGCGCGGCTCGATGATCACCTCGTCGATCGGCTCATCCGCCTTGCCGAGCAGCGCCTGGCCGTGGATGCGCCGCCCCGAGCGCAGCGTGGCCGACAGGTTCAGCGGCACGCTCGTGGCCGGCAGCACCTGGCCGCGCACCGCGAGGACCCGGTTCGACTCGCGAACCGCCTCCTCGAAGTCGCCGGTGACGGCCGTCATGGCGGCGATGAACAGGTTGCCGAACGCGTGGCCGTCGAGCCCCGATCCCGACGGGAAGCGGTACTGCATGAGCTGGGTCATGAGCGGCTCGGCATCGGCCAGGGCGGCGATACAGTTGCGGATGTCGCCGGGCGGGATGATGCCGAGCTGGTTGCGGAGCCGCCCGCTGCTGCCACCGTCATCGGCCACCGCCACGACCGCCGTGATGTTCGAGGAGTAGCCTTTCAGGCCGCGAAGCAGGTTCGAGAGCCCGGTGCCGCCGCCGATGGCGACGATCCGCGGGCCGCGCGCCAGGTAGCGCTTCGTGTAGAGCACCTCCATCACGCTGTCGCCACGCGTGACGAAGGGCGACACGATGCTGCGCATCAGCCCCCAGACCCCGATCCCGAGGACGAAGATGCCGAAGCCCCCCAGGATCGCGGCGCGCACCGGGCGGTCGAGCCAGGCCCCGGTCAGCCAGTAGACGATCGGCACCTCGTCGAGCGCGCGGCCCCGGTAGAAATCGATGAGGAAGACGGCGCCGCCGAGCCCCAGCACCGCGACGCCGACGAAGATGAGCAGCAGCCAGCGCTTCAGGTGCATGCCCGGGTAGAGCCAGCGCGGGATGCGCAGCCTCATCGGTCCAGCTCGCGGTGGAAGACCGCGACCTCCGTCTCGTCGTGGCGGCGCAGCCGCTGGGCCAGCTCCTCGGCGAGCGCGATCGAGCGGTGGTACCCGCCGGTGCAGCCCAGTGCGACCGTGAGGCGCGACTTCCCCTCGGCACGATAGGCGGGCAGCGTCAGGTCGAGGAGCTCGATGACGAGGTCGAGGAAGCGCGCTGCGGATGGCTGGCTCAGGACATAGTCGCGCACCGACTCGTGCAGGCCGGAGAGCGGCTTGAGGTTCGGCACCCAGTACGGGTTCGTGAGGAAGCGCACGTCGAAGACGAGGTCCGCCTCCATCGGCAGGCCGAACTTGAAGCCGAAGGTCAGGATGTCGATCCGCAGATCGCCCTCCGGCTGCGCGTTCGGCACCAGGCCCAGGATCCGCTCGCGCAGCTGGCCGATCGAGAGGCCGCTCGTGTCGATGATCGTGTCGGCCTGCTGACGGGTCGCGGCAAGACGCCGCCGCTCCTCGGCGATGCCGCCCTGGACGCCCGACCCGTCCTGGAGCGGGTGGCGGTGGCGTGTCTCGCTGAAGCGGCTGACGATCGCCGAGTCGCTCGCCTCGAGGAAGAGGAGGGTCATCGGGTGGTCGCGCGCGGCGAGCTCGGCACGTGCCCGATCGATAGCGGGCGCCGGGTCGCCGCCGCGGATGTCGAGCACCAGCGCCGCGCGGTGGTAGCGCTGCGGCTCGGCGTCGAGCAGCCCCAGAAATCCGTCGAGCAGCTGCGGTGGCAGGTTGTCGACGCAGTAGTAGCCGAGATCCTCGAGCTGCTTGCTGGCCTGGCTCTTGCCGGCGCCCGAAAGGCCGCTGATGATGACGAGATGTTCACCCTGCGCGGCCGCAGAGCGATCCGCATGCGCGCGGACCGTGGCGCGCGGGGGCGCGGCCGGCCGGTCGTCGCCGGCATCTCGGGTGTCAGCGCTGCTGGTCGCTCGTGTCACGCGGGTTCCCCTTGATCGACGCGAGTATAGTCCGCCGCCGCACCGATTCCGAGCACGAGCCCCTCGACGAATGCGGCCGACGCCGAGCGCAGCGCGTCGAGGTCGTAGCCGCCCTCAAGGGTGAGGGCGGCGCCTGGCAGGCCGAGCCGCGTCACGAGCGCGCCGAGCGACTCAGCGAGCGCCCGGTAGGCCTCGTCGGTGACGCGCAGCATGGCGAGCGGATCAGCCACGTGGGCGTCGAAGCCGGCCGAGACGAGGATGGCCTCCGGCGCGAAGGCCTCGATCGCGGGGAGCAGTTCGTCCTGCCACGCGGCGAGGAACGGCTCGTCGCCGCTGCCGGCGGCCAGCGGAACGTTGTGCTTCGTCCCGGCCGCGTCGCCGACGCCGGTTTCGCTTGCCGCGCCGCTCCCCGGGTAGAACGGGTACTGGTGCGTCGAGGCGTAGCAGAGGTCCGGATCCGCGTCGAAGATCGCCTGCGTGCCGTCGCCGTGGTGCACGTCGAAATCGACGATCGCGATCCGGTGTGCCGCCCCGCCAGCGCGGAGGGCGGCGACCGCCAGGGCGATGTTGTTCAGCAGGCAGAAGCCGCTGGCGCGGCTCGGCGACGCATGGTGTCCGGGCGGCCGAACGACGGCGAAGGCGACCTCGGCCGCTCCGGCGGCCACGGACAGTGCGGCCTCGATCGTCGCGCCAGCCGCGAGGCGTGCCGCCTCGTCGGAGCCTGGACCGATGTACGTATCCGGATCAGGCCAGGCGCCGCCGGAGGCGGCGGCGTCCTGGACGAATGAGAGGTACGCCGTCGGGTGGACGCGCTCGATCGCGACATCATCCGCCGGCTCGGGTGCGCGCTGTTCCAGCGCAGCGCCGGTCCGATCGGCCGCATCGGTCACACCGGCCACCACGGCAGGGAGGCGCGCCGGACGTTCGGGATGCCCGGGAGCGTCGTGGCGCTCCATCCGCGGATCGGTCAGCAGGAGGATGCGGCTCATCGGCCCGTGAGGCGATGCGCCACGACCCGGTGCAGTCGCTGCTGGTAGTTCATCGCCGACGAGCTCCATGCTTCCCGGCCAGCGACCTTGACCTCATCGATCCCTTCCCTGACCCTTCCGCCATGCGGTGGCTCATCAGCTTGACGATGTTCATTCTGGTCGGTTGCGCGCCGAATCTCCCGGTCTCCTCCCAGATCCCGGTCGGAGGTGTCCGCGAGACAGTAACGCGCGCAAACCTAGATGCGGCACGAGAGCGAACGGTTGGCGGCTTGATCGAGCCAGGGTGGTTGCCGGCGGGCTTCACGCTCGTCCAAGCGGAGTATCTCGAGGCCGGCGATGAAGTCGAATCGGTCGACCTGACCTATGAGGGCGCCGCGCATTACCTGCACATCTGGCAAACGTCATCAGACGATCTCGCCAAGGATCCACTCGCGCAGGACCGGCCCGCGGGCGACGCTGAATGGAGTCAGGAGCCGCTGGCTCAAGCTCAGATCGGCCGCGCTGATGTCGTCGAGTTCAGTGCGCGACTGGAGGACGGCCGGACGATCACTGTCGACAGCGACCTTGACCCGGAGAGCATCCACCAGGTCCTCAGGTCGCTGTTGGTCAAGTGACCGAGATGACGGTGCCTCATCTGAACCCGTCCAATGAGGATTCTCATCGGCCCATGAGGCGTATGAGGAACAGCGTCGACTCGAAGAGCAGGTACATGGCGCCTGACAGGAGCAGCGGCGAGATGGGGTCGCCGCCCGGGGTCGCAACTACCGCAAGAAGGACGATGAAGAGGATCGCCCAGCGACGCCGGCTCGCGAGGAATCGATAGTTGAGGATATGGACCTTCGCCAGGGCGATGAGGACGATCGGGAACTCGAAGATGATCCCGAAGGCGAGGAGCATCGTCGTCACGAACTCGATGTAGCCGTCGATCGTGAGGGCCGAATTCAGCTCCAGATCGGTAGCGAAGTTCAGCAAGAACGTCAGGGCATACGGGATCAGCAGATAGCCCACGACGATGCCGACGGCGAAGAGGACGAGCGCGCCGAAGAGCATTGGCCAGACGAGGCGGCGCTCGCCGCGGGTCAGGCCGGGCGTGACGAAACGCCACAGGTTGAAGAGGATGATGGGCATCGCGAACCCGATGCCCAGGAAGCCAGCGATCTTCAGTTGTGCCGCGAAAGCCGCCGTCGGAGTGAGCAGAAACAGCTGGTCGTACTGATCGGGTAGCGGCCCGCGGAGAAGCTGCAGGACAGGCTTCGAGAGCACGAATCCCGCCACGGCACCCAGCAGGACGCAGACGATGACGACGATGATGCGGCGACGCAGCTCCTCGAGATGCTCGAGGAGGGACATCGTCGCCCCGTCGTCAGCCACGGGCGAGGCCGCGAGCGGCTGGCTGCTGTCGCTCAGGAGGGGCGGTCAGACGGCTCGGTCGACGTGGAGTGCGAGCTCGCGCCGCTCGGCGTCGTCGACGGCGGCGAGGCGGTCTTCGCCGGCTCGCCTCGCAGTCCTTCCTCGATGTCGTTCGAGGCGCGCCGGAACTCCTTGATCCCCTTGCCCACGGCCTTGCCGATATCCGGCAGCTTCCCGGGGCCGAAGATGATGAGGACCACGACGAGCACGATGATGAGCTCCGGCCATCCGATGGGTCCCATGGTCTGCGCGGTCTCCTTGCGCCGATAGGCGCTCAGGGCGTTCGAATTGGTCCGGCGAGTGTAGCACCGGCCACCTGCATTCGAGCCTGCAGGGCCGATGCCGCGGCCGTAGCGGCCTCGCGCCAGTCCTGGGCGCCTGAGGCAGCGGCGATCGCGCGTGATGCCGCGATCAGACCCGGCGCGGCGGTGCCGTGGACGTTGCGCAGGGCGGCGTCGAGATCACCGCCCTGTGGGCCGATGCCCGGTACCAGGAAGCCGAGCGCCGGAGCCGCGGCGCGCATCGCCTCGAGCTCATCGGGAGCCGTCGCGCCGACGACGAGCCCGACGCGGCCATCCGGCCAGCGATCGGCGGCCCAGGCCGCGACCGTCTCGGCGAGCGTGTGGCCGTCAGCCAGGCGTTCGCCCTGGAGCCGTGGGGCGCTCGGGTTGCTCGTGCGGGCGAGGAGATAGACGAGCTGCTCGCCTCGATTCAGAAACGGCTCGACCGCGTCCTCGCCCAGGTACGGCGAGACGGTCACCGCGTCGGCACCGATGTGATCGAGCAACGCGATCGCGTAGCGCTCCGCGCTCGGGCCGATGTCGCCGCGCTTCGCGTCGGCGATGACGATCAGCTCCGACGGCACGCTGGCGCGAACCCGCTCCAGGGCGCGCCACCCTTCGGCGCCGAGCGCCTCGTAGAAGGCGAGGTTGAGCTTGATCGCCGCGACGTGCGGCGACACTGCCGCCACGATGCCGCTCCCCCACTCGGCGACGCCGGCCGCCGTGCGTTCTATGCCGGCCGGCAGCCGCTCGGGAACCGGGTCGATCCCCGCGCAGAGCGGCGCGCCGTTGTCCGCGATGCGCGCCGCGAGGCGCTCGAGTGGTGTCACGCTCATCCGATCGCCGCTGCCCCGACGGTGGCGCCGACAGGGATCGCGATGCGGCGACGGTCACGCAGCGGGCTCCCCTGCGCGTGCGCGAGGTCCACGACGCTGATGCGAAAGCGCGCCTCGCCCTGCCACGTGTCGCGTTCGAGCGTCCCGACGAGGTCGATCGCGTCGCCGGCCTCGGGATCGGGAATGTCGGTCGGCAGACCGAAGGCCACAGCGTCGATCGTCTCGGCCCCGCGGCGCATGCGCAGCGAGAGGTGCCGCCCCGTGGCGCCGACGCGTCGCGCGTCGCCGACCGTCAGCCCGGCGATCGCCAGCAGCGGCTCCGGATGCCCCGGTCCGTAGGGCGCGAGGCGCTCGAGCTCGCCGATGAGCGGCCACCCGACGAGGCGCGCCGGGACGACGAGGTCGATGGCCAGTGCACCCTGGGGTGTCACGGTGCTGATGCTCGCGTCGCCGAATGGCTGGGGCAGCGCCTGCCAGGCGGCGACGAAGCCGTTCCACGCGGCGATCGCGCAGCTGAAGCCGCCGGCGGCGGCGTGACCCCCGCGCTTCGTGAGGTGCTCGGCCACCGCGCCGAGCGCCTGCGCCACGTGGAAGTCCGCCGGCGCCCGTACCGAGCCGCGCAGCTCATCGCCGGCGAGCGTCACCGCAGCCACGGCGCGTCCGAGGCGGTCGGCGAGGCGCCCCGCGACGAGGCCGACGATCCCCGCTGGCCACTCGTCGTTGCGCAGGGCGAGCGGTCCCGTGCCGGGGGCGAGCTCCGCGGTCATGGCCGTCGCCGCCTCGACGGCGGCGGTCGTCAGCTCGCGTCGGCGCCGGTGAACGCCCTCCAGCTCCTCGGCCAGGGCCTCGGCGCGCGCCGCATCCTCCTCCACGAGCAGGTCCATCGCCAGCTCTGCCTCGGCGATGCGTCCCGCGGCGTTGATCCGCGGCGCGATCGACATCGCGATGTCGCGGGACGTCGGCGCATCGGGATGCTCGCAGGCGCGCTGGAGCAGCGCCCGCAGGCCGGCGCGGCGGGTGCTCGCGAGCTCTGCCAGCCCGCGCTGCACGATGACCCGGCTCTCACCGGTCATCGGCGCGACGTCGGCGATCGTGCCGATCGCCGCGACGCCAGCCAGATCGGGGACGACCGAACCGCGACGCTCGACCAGGGCGCTGGCGAGCTTCCAGGCCAGTCCGGCCCCGGTCAGGTCGGGATCGGGGTAGTGGCAGTCGACCCGATGCGGATCGACGACCGCGACGGCCGCCGGCAGCATCGGTCCGGGCAAATGGTGGTCCGTGATGACGACATCGAGCCCGATCGCCCGGGCGACCTCGACCTCC
>DAINOY010000030.1:0-10847 GCA_036743735.1 Chloroflexota bacterium | reverse complement strand
GTGGCGCAGGGTGAAGCGCACCTCCTCCACGCCGGGGGCGACGGCGCCGACGCGGTGGGACTCCAGGCGGAGCGAGGCCGAATCGAGGCGCTCCCCGGCGACCCCGGCTACGTCGCTGCGGACCACGACCTGTCGCGTGCCAGCTTCCTGCCGATTGCTCGCGACATGGGGCGCCTGCTGCGAGCGTTTCGCGACCTCGATGCGGACGTATTCGATCTGCCGCGGCTATGGACCGATGACTCAGCCCTCGGCGAGGCTGCCGAGGGCTGGCTGGCCCATCTCGAGCCGCACCTCAGTCGTCAAGACGCTCGAGGAGTACGCGAGATCATCGGGGAGATGCCCGCGCTCCAGTCCAATCGGCCGGCCGTCGTGTGTCACGGTGACTTCGGGCCGCAGAACGTCCTGGTCACCCACGAGCGAGTATCGGGGCTGCTGGACTTCGAGGATGCCCGCATCGGTGACCCGCTGCTCGACGTTTCCTGGTGGGCCTGGCTCGTGCGTGCTCATACGCCCGAGGCCTTCAGCAGGACCTGGGCGCCGTTCCTGGAGGCAGCCGAGATCGAGCGGACGGAACCGCATTTCGACGACCGCATCCTGACGCTCGCGATCCTCCTTATCCTCGAGACCGCGGAGAGATTTCGGCATTCGGCCCCCGAGCGCTACCCGAGCTGGGGCGCGCGGATCTCACGAACGCTCACGTGGCGCGGGCTGCCGCTGACGTGACGTTTGGCTGAGACCGCCGGAAGACATCGTGATTGCTCAGTGGAGGGCGCTCGCCAGGTCACCGAGTGTCGTGGCACTCTGACGGCGATGACTCCACGAAGTACCGCACGTGAGGCTGACGCGAGCGATAGCGCCAGCAGCCTGGAGCGGATTCGCGGCAGCTTCGACCGTCAGGGACTGATGCGAACGCTGGGGGCGACGCTTGATCTGATCGAGCCTGGGCACGTGGTGATCGCCCTGCGTCCGAGCGCGGCCATCTCGCAGCAACACGGCTTTGTCCACGCTGGCGCCGTCACCGCGATCGCCGACTCGGCCGCCGGCTACGCAGCCCTCACGCTGATGCAACCGGGGATCGGGGTGTTGAGCACCGAGTTCAAGATCAATCTGCTGGCGCCGGCCACGGGCGACCGCATCATCGCGCGGGGACGCGTGATCAAGGCGGGCCGGACGCTGACGGTGGCGCAGTCCGAAGTCTTCGCGCAAACGAACGGCGAAGAGAAGCTGATCGCGCTGCTGACAGCGACGTTGATGGCGGTCGGCGCGCGCGACGGGATCGTCGACTGACCGAGGCGGCTGACTGATCCACCACGCCCGGGACTCGCATGCGCGGATCATCGGCGTTCATGCGTCGCGGTGTCGATGCTCAGCGACGCCCGACACGACAAGCGACGCGTGCCCGCGGTCGGCTGGCGGTGGCGGGCAGGTCCCGCAGCGGGCGTGAACACGGCCGTCGGTATACTGGCGCGCCATGAGGAGCCTCCGCCGCTCGCCGGCGCCCCATCCATCCAGCACGGTCCCCGACCGATGAGCGAGGCCTACCCCTACAACGGGCGCCTGAGCCGCTGGGAGGAGATCGCCGAGGGGCTGGCCATCGTTGGCGTCGAGGCGCTCGAGGCGCCGTTCCCGTTCGAGCCCGGCCAGTACGCCACGCTGGGGCTCATGGGCGACGCGGGCAAGCTCGTGCAGCGACCCATGAGCGTCTCCTCCTCGGCGGACGACACGAGCGAGTACGAGTTCTTCATCCGGCTCGTCCACGAGGGGGCCTTCACCCCGCTCCTCTGGGAGCGCAAGGTCGGCGACCCGATCAACATCAAGGGCCCGAAGGGCAAGTTCCTGCTCCAGCCCGATGGCCGCCGCTGCCTCTTCGTGGCTTCGGGGACGGGCCTCGCCCCGTTCATCAGCATGATCGAGACGCTGCGCGGCCGCGGGCAGCAGCGTGACATCGTGCTGCTCCACGGCGTGAGCTACGACTACGACCTGGCGTGGCGTGCCCAGCTCGAGGCGCTGGAGGCCGGTGAGGAGCTCCCGCTGCGGTACGTCGGCACCATCTCGCGCCCGCAGCACTGCCCCGACTGGACCGGCTGCACGGGACGCGTCGAGTCGATCGTGGCAGGTGAGCTGGATGAGCACGGCCTGACGCCCGACACGGCCACGATCTACCTGTGTGGCAACCCGGACATGGTCGGCGCGGTGGAAGAGATCGCCGCGGCGCGCGGCTTCCCGCCCGAGCAGGTGCGCAAGGAGCTGTACTGGCCCAAGGGGCGCCAGCATTGAACGAGCCGAATGACGATCGCTACTACCTGACGACCGCGATCTTCTATCCCAGCCCCGCGCCCCCGCTGCACTCACTGTTCGAGGTCATCGGCGCGGACGCCATCGCGCGCTACCATCGGCTGCTCGGCAAGAAGACCCGCTTCCTGACCGGCATGGACGAGCACTCGGCCCAGGTCGAGCCCCTGGCGCGGACCCACGGCATGTCACCCCGCGAGCTGGTCGACGCCTGGAGCGCCACCTGGCGCGATGCCTTCGCGCGCTTCGGGATCAGCCACGACCGCTTCATCCGCACCACCGACCCCGACCACGTGCGCGCCTCGGTCGAGATGGTGGAGCGCGCCCAGGCCAACGGCGACATCTACAAGGGCACCTACGCCGGCTGGTACTGCCCCGGCGACAACGAGTTCAAGACCGATGCCCAGCTCGTCGACGGCCGCTGTCCGGACCATCCGACGCTCGAGCTCCAGTGGCTGGAGGAGGAGAACTACTTCTTCCGCCTGTCGCGCTACCAGGACGCGCTCGAGCGCCTCTATGCCGAGCGCCCCGAGTTCTGCGAGCCGGAGCACTTCCGCAACGAGGTGCTGGGATGGCTGCGCGACGGGCTGCGCGACTTCTCGGTCAGCCGCGCCGGTACCGAGTGGGGGATCCCCTTCCCCGGTGACCCATCACATCGCATCTACGTCTGGTTCGACGCGCTGACGAACTACGTCACCGGCGCCGGGTTCCCGGACGACGCCGAGGCGTTCGATACGTGGTGGCCGGCCGACCTGCACGTCATCGGCAAGAACATCACGCGCTTCCATTGCCTCTACTGGCCGGCGATGCTGATGAGCGCGGGCCTGCCGCTGCCGCATGCCGTCTTTGCTCACGGATTCATGCTGCTCAAGGGCGAGAAGATGAGCAAAACGCTGGGCAACGTGCTGGATCCTGACGAGGCGGTCGGCCGTTTCGGGGTCGACGGCGTCCGCTACCTCGTCCTGCGCGAGATCCCGTTCGACCGCGACGGCGACGTCAGCGCCGATGGGCTCGTGCGTCGCTATAACGCGGACCTCGCCAATGATCTCGGGAACCTCGTCAACCGCACGGTGAGCATGGCAAACCGATACCTCGGCGGCGCGCTCCCGCCGCCCTCGGGGAGCGAACCGGCCGATGCGGAGCTTCGTGACGCGGCCCACGCCGCAATCAGCGGCTACCACGACGCGATGCGTCGCCATCGCCTCGACGAGGCGCTTGCCTCGGCCATGACCCTCACCCGCGCCGCGAACGGCTACGCCGAGTCGCAGGCGCCGTGGACGCTGAACAAGCAAGGCGACACCGAGCGGCTGAGGAGCGTGCTGGCCTCGATGGCCGAGGCTTGCCGGCTGCTCGGTCACCTGATGGCGCCCTTCATGCCCGATGCCTCACGCGCGCAGCTCACGCAGCTCGGCGCACCGCCGGAGTACGACGCCGTGGGCGCCGGCGGTCCGGGCCTCGAGGCGCTGCTGGTGTGGGGCGCGGGCCCGACGCCGTGGCTGGTTGGGACCCCGAGCCCGCTCTTCCCGCGCCTGGAGGTCGGTGAGCCGGCGGAGGCGGCGGCGCGCTGAGCCGACCCCGTGCACCGGAGCGCCTGCCCGGCATCGTCGATTCGCACTGCCACCTCCAGCACGAGGCCTTCGACGCCGATCGCGAGGCGGTGATCGAGCGGGCCGTCGAGGCAGGTATCGAGCGGATCTGCGTGCCGGGCTGGGACCGTGCGTCGTCCGAGGCCGCCGTCCAGCTCGCTGCGCGCTATCCCGGCCTGCTCGTGCCGGCGGCGGGCATCCATCCGCACCACGTGGCCGCCGCCACGGAATCCGACTGGCGGGCGATCGAGGCGCTGGCGGCGGAGCCGGCGGTCGTGGCGGTGGGGGAGATCGGCCTGGATTTCTACCGCGATCTCTCGCCACGTGATGCGCAGCGCGCCGCGCTGGCGCGCCAGCTCGAGATCGCGGCGGCTGTCCGCAAGCCGGTGCTGGTTCACGACCGCGAGGCCCACGACGAGGTGACGAACGCGCTCGAGGCGTGGCAGCCGCCGCTGCCGGTCCGCGGGGTGCTGCACTGCTTCAGCGGCGACGCCTCGATGGCGGAGCGAGTCATCCGGGCCGGGTACCTCGTCTCGTGTGCCCTCGCCATCCGCTTCCGCGCCTGGCGCGCCGCCCGCGAGGCGGTCTCGGCGCTGCCGGCCGACGCGATCCTGGTCGAGACCGACGCGCCGTATCTCGGCTCCACGCCAGGCGGCCGCAACGAGCCGGTCATCGTGCTGAGCGTCGCGGCCGACCTCGCCAGGCTTCGTGGCACGGAGGCGCAGGCGGTTGCCGCGCGGGCCCGGCAAGCGTGGGAGCGCCTGTTCGCTGGCTGAGCCATCGGCTGGCATGCGGGTTGCACCTGCGTGCGCGAACGAAGGAAGGAGTCACGCCCAATGGGCCAGGTCAACGTCAACACGCCCGGGGATCCCGGATCGCGCGACTCCGGCTATGGAGCCGGCCTCATCATCGGTGTCCTCGTGGCCATCGTCGTCATCGTGCTGCTCGTCTACTTCCTGGTGCTGAACGGCGGCAATGGCGGCGGGACGAACACCACCGACGGCGGCGGCGATCAGCCGGCGCCGAGCGCCTACCACCTCGTCCTCCGCGCCTGATCCCCGCGCTCCAGACGGCGCTCGTTCCATCGGAACGGGCGCCGTTCGCGTGTCCCGGAGCTGCGCGTGTTGCCTTGACACCGCTCGTCGGGCGGTGGTACTTTCCCTTAGCACTCTCGCTCGACGAGTGCCAGATCAACGGGTCGTATCGGCCCTACGCTGGTGCCCGTCGCGAGATCCGGGTGTGTCACCAGGCACGTTCACAGGAGGCATCACGCACACATGACCAGTTCGGTCACTGCCACGACGAAGCAGCTCAAGCCCCTCGGCGATCGGCTCGTCGTGAAGCCGACCCCGCGCGAGGAGACGACGAAGAGCGGCATCGTCCTTCCCGACACCGCCAAGGAGCGGCCGCAGGAGGGCACGATCCTCTCGGTCGGCCCGGGGCGCACCCTGGACGACGGATCGCGCGAGGCGATCGACGTCAAGGTCGGCGAGCGGGTTCTCTTCCAAAAGTACGCCGGGACGGAGTTCAAACTGGACGACGAGGAGCTCCTGATCCTCTCCCAGAAGGACATCCTGGCCGTCATCGAGTAGCACGCGCCGCGCGCAATCACCTGAGCCCGCGGCGTGAGCCGGCGGGCATCTGAGGAGGAATCGTTCCCACCATGGCCAAGCAGCTCCTGTTCGACGAGGAGGGGCGCCGCGCACTGAAGCGTGGCGTCGACAAGATGGCGGACGCGGTCAAGGTCACCCTTGGCCCACGCGGCCGTTACGCGCTCCTCGACAAGAAATTCGGCTCGCCGACGATCACCAACGACGGCGTCACCATCGCGCGCGACATCGAGCTCGAGGACCCCTACGAGAACATGGGGGCCCAGCTGCTCGAGGAGGTCGCCACCAAGACGAATGACATCGCCGGCGACGGCACGACGACTTCGATCGTGCTCGGTCAGGCCATCATCACGGAGGGGCTGAAGAATGTCACCGCCGGCGCCAGCCCCATGGGCCTGAAGCGCGGCATCGAGAAGGGCGTTGAGGCCATCGTCGAGGAGATCAAGCGGCTGAGCCGTCCGGTCGACTCGACCGAGGATATCGCGCATATCGCCTCGATCAGCGCGCGTGACTCGGACATCGGTCAGATGATCGCCGAGGTCATGGACAAGGTCGGCAAAGACGGCGTCGTGACCGTCGAGGAGAGCCAGGGGCTCAAGCTCGACAAGGAGTACGTCGAGGGCATGCAGCTCGACCGCGGGTACGTCAGCGCGTACTTCGCCACGAGCAACGACGGCGGCCGCATGGAGGCTGCGCTCGACCAGCCGTACGTCCTCGTCACCGACAAGAAGATCAGCGCCGTGGCCGACATGCTGCCGGTGCTCGAGAAGACCGTCTCGACCGGCCGCCCGCTCCTGATCATCGCCGAGGACGTCGACGGTGAGGCGCTCGCGACGCTCGTCGTCAACAAGCTCAAGGGCACGCTCAACGTCCTGGCCGTCAAGGCCCCCGGCTTCGGCGACCGCCGGAAGGCGATGCTCGAGGACATCGCGACGCTGACCGGCGCGCGGGTCATCAGCGAGGAGGTCGGGCGCAAGCTCGACAGCGTCCAGCTCGAGGACCTGGGCCAGGCTCGTCGCGTGACGGCGAACAAGGACAACACCACGATCGTCGAGGGCAAGGGCTCCGAGGACGCGATCAAGGCCCGTATCGGCCAGATCAAGCTGCAGATCGAGGACACGACCAGTGACTTTGACCGCGAGAAGCTCCAGGAGCGTCTCGCGAAGCTGTCCGGCGGTGTGGCAGTCCTCAAGGTCGGGGCCGCGACCGAGGTCGAGCTGAAGGAGAAGAAGCACCGGATCGAGGACGCGCTGAGCGCGGCTCGCGCCGGCGTCGAGGAGGGCATGGTCGCCGGTGGTGGCTCAGTGCTCATCCACTCCATCCCGGCGCTCGACAAGGTCGAGGTGCTCGGCGACGAGGCGATCGGCGTCGCGATCCTGCGCCGCGCGCTCGAGGAGCCGCTGCGCCAGATCGCGGTCAATGCGGGCCGCGAGGGCTCGGTCGTGGTCGAGGCGGTTCGCAAGCTCGACCCGGGCAGCGGCTTCGACGCTGCCAAGGGCGAGTACGGCGACCTCTTCGCGGCCGGGATCATCGATCCGGCCAAGGTCACCCGCTCGGCGCTGCAGAACGCCGCATCTGTGGCTGGCCTGCTGCTCACGACCGAGACGGTCATCACCGATCTCCCGGAGAAGGAGAAGGCCATGCCCGCGATGCCGCCCGGCGGGATGGACTACTAGGTCCGCCCGAACCAGTACCCATGCGAAGGCCCCGGCTCACCAGCCGGGGCCTTCTTCGTGTCCGCGTGAAGGGTGGATCGGGCCAGCCGCGCATCGACCCGATGGGTCATGCCGGGACGTGGCGCGGCACCCTACACTGACCGGACGTTGCACCCGAGCTGCAGGGGGATGCCCTTGTTCCATCGTTTTCTGACGCGTCTCCTCGTGCCGGCCCTTGTCGCGTCCCTCGTCCTGGGAGCGAGTCCGGCCGTGGCTGCCGAGCCGACGCTCGACGGCGAGACGATCCAGACCGGGCTGATCATGCCATGGGACGTTGCCTTCGCCCCGGACGGCTCGATGCTCGTGACGGAACGCATCGGACGGGTCCGCATCTTCGACGGCGGGTGGCCGGGCGCGGCGCTGCGGCGGACGGTGACGATCCCATCCGTGCGCGCCGAGGGCGAGGCGGGCCTCATGGGCATCGCCGTCGACGTCGACTATGCAGCGAATCGATTCGTCTACGTCTGCGCCTCGCGTGACTACGCCGGCAGCGGCGGCTGGGTCAATGAGGTGCTGCGCTACACGGTGGCGGCTGACGGCAGCTGGGGCCAGGTGCGCCTACTCCTGGGCGGGATGCGCGCCGGCAGCACCCACAATGGCTGTGCGCTCGAGATGGACGCCAGCGGGCACCTGTGGATCGGCATGGGAGAGTCGAACGTGCCGGCCCTGGCGCAGAACCGCGCGAGCCTCAACGGCAAGATCCTGCGCATCAATCGCGATGGCAGCATCCCGGCCGACAACCCGATCATCGCCGGGACCCGCGACGCGGTCTATACGATGGGGCACCGCAACCCGCAGGGGATCGCCTTCCGGCCCGATAGCTCCCAGGTCTTCTCGGTCGAGCACGGCCCGAACGTCAACGACGAGGTCAACCTCCTCATCCCCGGCGGGAACTACGGGTGGCCCTGCTACACCGGCGACGGGGAGCCGCACCTCACCGGCGGCTGCGGGCCGGCGACTGCCTACCTGCCCCCGGCCTGGGCCTCGGGGAGCGCGACGATCGCCACCTCGAACGCGGCGTTCGCCATCGGCAGCGCGTGGGCCGATGCCGCCGACGACCTGTTCGTCGCCACGTTGAAGGAGCAGGACCTGCGCCGCCTGGACGTCAGCGCCGACGGTGCGCAGGCGGACGAGGTCGGCCTGCTCTTCAACGGGCAGTGGGGCCGGCTGCGCGCGGTCGTGCCCGGACCCGGTAACCACCTCTACGTCACGACCTCGAACTCGAACGACAGAATCGTGCGCATCAAGGCCGGTGCAGCCTCAGTCACCCGCCTCGGCGGAGCGGACCGATACGCCACGGCGGCGATCGCGAGCGCCCAGGCCTTCCCCGGCGGCGCGGCCGGCGTCCTCGTGGCCACCGGCGAGAACTTCCCCGATGCCCTCGCGGCCAGCGCGGCGGCAGCCCGCAGCGACGTGCCGCTCCTTCTGGTTCGCGCCGGCAGCATTCCGCCGGCCACGGCGACCGAGCTCCAGCGACTCAGCCCCGACACGATCACGGTCGTCGGCGGGCCGAACGCCGTGAGCGAAGCCGTCAAGACCCAGCTCGGAGCGTACGCGCCGGCGGTGGATCGCCTCTTCGGGGCGGACCGCTACGAGACCGCTGCAGCGGTCAGTGCGCGGTATTCGCCGAGCTCGGGCGTGGGGTCGGTGATCGTGGCCACCGGCACCGGCTTCCCCGACGCGCTGGCCGGCGCGCCGGCGGCTGCCCACCTCGATGCCTCGCTGCTGGTGACGCGGCCGAACGAGATCCCGGCCTCGACTGGGTCGGAGCTCGCGCGGCTGCAGCCGGACACGATCTACGTTCTCGGTGGCCCCGGAGCCGTGGGCAATGCGGTGCTGAGCGCGCTGGAGCCATACGCCGCGGACGCGGTGGTCAGGATCGGCGGCGCTGATCGCTACGGAACGGCGGCCGACGTCGCGCACGCCTTCTGGCCATCCGCCGATGCGGCCTGGATCGCGACCGGCCGCAACTTTCCCGACGCGCTCGCCGGCAGCGCGCTGGCGGGTGGCGCGGGGCAGCCGCTGCTCCTCGTCACGTCGGGCAGCGTGCCCGCGGCGACGGGTCAGGAGATCATCCGGCTGCGAGCGGCCGCGCTGCACATCATGGGCGGCACGAGCGTCATCCTGCCAGGCACCGAGGTGCTCCTGCGCGGCGAGGTCGGCCTGCCCTGAGGTCGAGCGCCCGAGGCACGCCGGGCGCTTCACTACAATGGCGGCCATGCCCTCCGACCTCGCCGCTCCGAGCAGCTCGCCACGCCTCGCGCCGCAGGAGATCCTCGATCGCCTGAACCCGCCGCAGGCCGAGGCGGTGAGCCACGTCAGCGGGCCGCTCCTCATCCTGGCCGGCGCCGGCAGCGGGAAGACCCGGGTCCTCGCGCATCGGGTCGCGTACCTCATCGCGACCGGCACGAAGCCGTTCCAGATCGTGGCCGTGACGTTCACGAACAAGGCCGCGAACGAGATGCGCGAGCGGATCGCCGGGCTCATCGGGCAGGAGGCGGCGCGCCAGGCGACGATCGGCACCTTTCACAGCATCTGTGCTCGGATCCTGCGCCGCGACGGCGACCGCATCGGTCTGGATCGGTCGTTCACGATCTATGACCGTGCGGACCAGGTGGCGCTCGTCAAGGCCGTCCTGCGCCGTCTCGACCTCGACGAGAAGCGCTTCGCGCCGGCCGGGATGCTGGCCTACATCGGGCAGCGCAAGGACGAGCTCGCCGACCCCGCCACCGCCAACCGCCAGGCGGCGAACTACTACGAGGAAACCGCCGCGCGCGTCTACGCCGCCTACCAGGACCAGCTCGAGGAGGACGGCGCGGTCGACTTCGACGACCTGCTGATGCGCGTCGTCGACCTCTTCGAGAAGAATCCGGACGTCCTCGCGCGTTACCAGGCGCGCTGGCAGCAGATCATGGTCGACGAATACCAGGACACGAACCGCGCGCAGTACCTCATCTGCCGCCAGCTGGCGTCGAAGCATCGGAACCTCGCCGTGGTGGGCGACGACGACCAGAGCATCTACAGCTGGCGTGGCGCCGACCTGCGCAACATCCTGGACTTCGAGGCGGACTACCCCGATGCGAAGGTGGTGAAGCTCGAGCAGAACTACCGCAGCACGCAGACGATTCTCGACGCCGCGCACGCGGTCGTGCAGCGCAACAGCGGCCGCAAGGACAAGAAGCTGTGGACCGATCGTGGCGGCGGGACGCAGATCACCGTCTTCGGCGGCTACAACGAGTACGAGGAGGCAGAGTTCGTCGCCCGCCAGGTCGAGCGTCTCGTCGGGGGCAACCGGCGCTCGATGTCGAGTCTGCTCACCAGCCGCGCGGGCGACGAGGAGGGCTCGCTGCGCTACGGCCAGATCGCGGTGGCGTACCGCATCAATGCCCAGAGCCGCGTCCTGGAAGAAGCGTTCATGCGCTTCGGCATCCCGTACCAGCTCGTGGGCGGCACGCGCTTCTACGAGCGGCGCGAGGTGAAGGACGTGCTGGCCTACGTCCGCCTGGCGCGGAACAGCGCCGATCGCGTCGCCCTGGAGCGGGTCATCAACGTGCCGGCCAGGGGGATCGGCGAGAAGACGGTCGAGGAGCTGCGTGGCTGGGCAGACAGCCGCGGCGCGTCGCTGTGGGCCGCGGTCGAGGCGG
>DAINOY010000029.1:0-10928 GCA_036743735.1 Chloroflexota bacterium | reverse complement strand
GCAGCTCGCGCGCGCGCGCCTCCGCCGCCTCGGCGGCGTCCGCCTCGGCCCAGCCGAAGCTCACCATCCGGGTCTCCGCCGGGCCGAGCTCGAGCTCATGCGCCAACGCGCCGATGTGGCCTTCCGTGCCGCCGGCCAGGGAGCCGTGCTCGCGCAGCTCCTCGTCCAGCGCGCGCTTCTCGTCGCTCGCCTGGCTGCTGTCGATCCCGTCGCCGACGATCGCCACCACCGAGTCCGGACCGTGGAGCAGCAGGCCGTCGTCGATCACCTCCGCCCGGAGCGCCGGATCCGTGAGCCAGCCCTTCAGGACGAGCTGGAGCGCGCCCGCCTGGTCCGAGGTGTTCGTGGCCGTGGCGGCCATCACGCCGCTGGACGCATCGGCCCTGGCGGAGACCATCTCGATCTCGTAGCGCGGGTCCGAGTTGGGGTACGTCCACGTCGTCGCGGTGTACGAGCTGGTTGGCGTGTTCTCGTCGAAGACCCGCCGGTCGACGATCGCCTCACCGTGCTCGCCCGACGGGTTGCTCCAGCCGAAGTAGCGCTCGGCGACACGCACCTGGAGGCCATCCCACGCCGCCCAGCCCAGGTTGAACGTCCCGCTGCGTTCGGTCAGCCCCGCGATACCGTCCTCGCCGAACGAATAGTCGCGACGCACCGCCGAGAGGTAGTCGAGCCCCCAGCCGTCGCCGCCGACTGCCTCGTGCGGCGTACCCCATTGCCGCTCGGGAAGGTAGGTGCCCCAGCGGGCGTCGAGCTCATTCCAGGGCGCGAGGTCTCGAGTCGCCGGGGCCAGCAGCGTCCCGCTGGCGAGAGTCGCCGCCAGCAGCACCGCACCACCCGCGGCGATCACCAGGCTGCGTCGTGCGGAGGCAGTCATCGCGCCGCCGCGCTGCGACGCGGGACCTCAGAGATGCTCGATCGCCCTCCACAGGCCGGCGCTCCCCGACGGATCGTGTCCGCTCGCGGCATAGCTCAGCTCGCGGGTCGTCGGGCGTGGCCAGCGCTCAGGTCGGCCGACGATGGCGTCATCATCACCGTCGAGCACCTCGAGCTCCTCGAGGATGCTGGGCGGCTCGATCGTCTCGCCGCCACCGGGCCTGGTTCCGCGGCGTGGCCAACGCATGCGGCCAGCCTACGCGCGCCGGCCCGCGGCGTCATCCGTCGCACGCGTCCAGGTCACGCCACTTCGCGATGGTCGCCTCGACGAGCTGCGTGCCGTCGGCCCCGTAGGCGGCGGTGAAGGTGCGGTTCTCGATCTCCTCGCAGCCCTGCCCCTTCTCCACCGCCAGCCACGAACCGCGGGTGAACTTGAACTGCGCCTCGACTCCCTCCTCGAACGGCAGCGTGATGGTCCAGGTCGTGGCGTCGACACGCTTCATCGGCGTCGCGCCGGGATCCCAGTTCTGGAAGTCACCGGCGATGTAGACCTGCGCGTCGGGCGGGGTGTTCGGCGGGACGGCCGCACGCAACGTGACCTGCACCTCGCGGGACTCGGCGCCGACCTCGAGCGATTCGGACGGCTCCGACCGGTTGAATGATGTGTCCACAGCCACGACGCGGTAGTGGTACGTCGCGCCGGACCTCGTCGTGGTGTCGGTAAAGGCCGGCTCATTCGCAGTGCCGACCAGCTCACCGCCGTCCGTGACATCGCCGCCACGCAGGATCTCGTAGCGATAGAGGTCGTCGTCCGGAACGGACGCCCAGGTCAGCGTGACGCCGCTGTCCGAGATCACCGTCGCGGCGAGGTTGTCAGGCGTGCGCGGTGGCGTTCGGTCGTCGCCCCGGACGGTGGTCAGCGACAGCGGATCGGCCGTGGCGTCGAGCCCGGCGCGGTCGACGAGACGCCAGGTCGTACCGCCGTCGGTCGAGACGCGGGCCAGGACCTGCCAGGTGCCGGCCGCCTCGGGGCGTACGGCGCCGCTGAAGCGATCGCCGCGCGAGGCCTCGCCGGCGTAGCGCGCCGGCGTCCAGGTCCAGGCCGCGGCGTCATCGGCCCGCGCATCGGCTGTCGCCACGCCCAGCTCCACGAGCAGCCCGACCGTCGCCCCATCCGATGCGGGGCCGTCGGTTCGCACGACCGCCTCGATGGGGGTGCCGGGCTCGACGGCGGACAGCGGCTGGCTGATCGCATCCGGTCCGGCGAGCGTGGCGTCGACCAGCGTGACCTCTGGCAGCGCGATCGCCTCCGGCGAGCGGGGGCCCTCGTTGCCGACGGCGTCGTAGGCGGTGACGACGTAGTGCCAGCGTGTCCCGTCGCGGGCCCTACGATCCGTGAACGCGGTCTCCTCGGTCCCGCCGACCGCGCGGTAGCCGCCGCCGCTCACCACGGAGCGCCAGACGATATAGCCCGCCGCATCGGGCGATGCGGGCCAGGAGAGGGTGACACCATCGGCCCTCACCTCGGCAGCCAGCGATTCCGGCGCCGACGGTGCCTCCAGGTCGACCGGTCCATCGGTGAGGAGGACGGCCGAGCGGCGGGCGTCGAGCGCGACGCTGACGAGGCCGTCGCCGACCTCCGTCCGTGTGCCGGAGAGGGCGTCGACCAGCGGGGTGCCGGCGGGCAGCCAGTCCTCGACGTCGACCTGCACGTCGGCCGCGTCGGTATCGGACAGGTTCAGGACCGTGATCGCCGCCTCATCGCGGGTGCGGCGGCCGAAGGCGAGGATCCCGGCCTCGTCATCGGCCAGGAGGATGCGAAGGTCGCCGTCTCGCAGCGCCGGGCGGTCGGCGCGGAGCTGCCCGAGAACGGCATACCAGTCGCGCAGCTCCAGGTTCTCGTGGCCCCACGGGTACGGCCGCCGATCGTCGGGGTCGTCGTGCCCGGTCAGGCCCGCTTCGTCGCCGTAATAGATCCCCGCCATCCCCGGCCAGGTGAGCTGGAGCGCGGCGAGCTGTCGCAGCTTGGCGACGCCGACCTCGAGGTTCGCCGGATCCTCCTTCTCGGTGCGGTTGTCGGCGCCGGGGGTCAGCGTCCAGAGGATCCGGGTCGTGTCGTGCGAGTCGACGAGGTTGTGGAGCACCGCCCACGCCTGCGGCGGGTAGTCCTCGCGAACACCCTCCATGACCGATGCAAAGGCGCTCGGCGTCAGCCCTCCGATCGCGCCATCGAGGTCCGGCGTCTGGCCATTGACGAGACCGATGACCGCGCGCCGGAAGCGGTAGTTCATCACGCTGTCGGCCTCGGTGCCCAGTAGCCATGGCGAGGCATCCTCCCAATACTCGCCTAGGATCAGTGCGTCCGGGTCCGCCGCCTTCACGCTGTCGCGCAGACCGCGCAGCACGCCGTGGCTGATCTCGTTCATGACGTCGAGGCGCCAGCCGCCGATGCCGGCCGCCAGCCACGCCGCCGCGACGCCGTCCGGCCCGAAGATCGCCCCGAAGACGTCCGGCGTCTCCGCCAGCGCGGGGAGCGTGTCGAATCCCGCCCAATCGGCGTAGGTCTGGCCGTCGAAGCACTTCGCCGGCGGCCCCGGCTCGAGCTGGTACCACGTCGCGTACGGCGAGCCGGCCGCCTCGCACGCGCCGACCTCCTCGAAGCGATGCGCGCGATCGAAGGACGGCGAGTCCGAGCTCGTGTGGTTGAAGACGCCGTCCAGGATCACGCGCATCCCGAGCTCGCCGGCCGCCGCCACGAGCTCGTCGAACTCGCCGCGGGTCCCGAGGTCCGGGTCGATGACCTCGTAGTCGCTCGTGTCGTAGCGGTGGTTGCTCGGCGCGGCGAAGATCGGGTTGAGGTACAGGATCGTGACGCCCAGCTCCGCGATCTCCGGCAGGTGCTCGGTCAGGCCCGCGAGGTCGCCGCCGTAGAAGTCGCGACCGAGCGGCTCCTCGCCGCAGCTCCCGGCGCCGGTATAGGCGCGACAGTAGCCCTCGGGCAGCTCGGTCTCCCAGTCGCGCGGCAGGACGGGATTGCCGTACACGTCGCCGTACCGGTAGCGTTCCGCGCCGGCCGTGCCCGCCGCGGCGTCGGGCGATGGATCGTTCGCTGGATCGCCGTTGGCGAAGCGGTCCGGGAAGACCTGGTAGACGACGGCGCCGCGTGCCCACCCGGGCGTCTCGAAGTCGGGATCGTAGGTCGTGATCTGCCAGCCGCGCTCTTCGGTGGCGGAGAGCACCTCGCCCGCGCCGCCGTCGAGCAGCTCGTCGTCCTCCAGGTAGCGTGTCGCGGCGCCGTCACTGACGATGAACCGGTAACGCAGCACCGTCGGCTGCGCCGTGGTGGAGAGCGTCGCCTGCCAGTAGTCGATCCCGTGCTCCCCGGCGGTCGCGTCGCGCGCCACGCGCTCCAGCGGAACCGAGACCGTGGCGCCGCTCAGGTCGTCGGTGACGCGTGCCACCGCGGCGGTCAGGTCGCCGGCGCTGGCGCTGAGACGCAGGGTGACGTCGGTGCCGGCGGGGACGGCGCCCCACGGGACGCGGTACAGGTCGCGCCGCGAATCGTGCGCCAGCCACGCCTCATCGATGGCACCGTCCGGCTCGAGTGGAACGAGGTCAGGTGCCACGGCCGCGCCGCTGGCGTCCGGAGGCTGCGGCGGCGAGTCCGGGCCGGATGCGTTCCCGCCGCCCAGCGCCAGCAGCGCGAGGGGCACCGCGGCCAGCGCCAGCACGAGGACCGCGACGAGCACGAGCGAGCGCCGTTCCGGCATCGGTCAGACGACCCGGTAGACGACGCCAGTCCGTGGCGGCAGGTCGATCCGCGCGGCGCTCGCCTCGTCGCGCGGCGGCGCGGTGGCGGGCACGAGGGGCAGCGGGACCGGCTCGAGGTGGCTCGCCCGCTGCACGCCCGCGAGCTCGAGGGTCGCCGCCGTGTCGCCGGCGTTGAGCGCCACGACGAACCGGGCGCGTTCGTCGCTGCGTTCGAAGGCGACCGACATGCCGTGCGCGGCGAGGATTCGGGTGTTCCCGTGACGCAGCGCGGGCTCGGCGTGCCGCAGCGCGATGACCGAGCGGAACCAGGCCAGCAGCTCTTCGTCCCACGCCCCGCGATCCCAGGGAAAGGCACGGCGGCAATCTGGATCCATCTCACCGGGCAGGCCGATCTCATCGCCGTAGTAGAGGCACGGTGCCCCGGGCAGCGTCATCACCAGCAGCCAGCTCAGCAGCACCGTGGTCCGGTCGCCGCTCGCCATCGTGATCAGCCGAGGCGTGTCGTGGCTGTCGAGCACGTTGAGCATGGCGTGCGTCGTCTCGGGGCGGTAGACGGTGAGCGCGCGTTCGAGCCGTCGCGCGAACGTCGCCGCGTCCTCCGGCCTGATGTTGCGCGCCAGCTCGCTGTGCTGGCCCACGACCCGCAGGTCCAGCCGGTCCCCGCCGACGAAGCTGACGATCGCCTCGGCCAGCGGGTAATTCATGAGCGTGTCGAATCGGTCGCCCAGGAGCACCTCGGGATGCTCGCGCCAGATCTCCGCAACGATGTACGCGTCCGGATTCACCGCGTGAACCCGCCGCCGGAACTCGCGCCAGAACTCGGGGTCCTCGATCTCGCCGGCGACGTCGAGCCGCCACCCATCGGCCCCAAACCGGATCCAGTGCTCCGCCACGCCGAAGATGTACTCGCGCACGATCGGGTTGTCGGTGTTGAGCTTCGGCAGCGCCGGCAGGTCCCACCAGGCGCGGTAGCCGAGTGTCTCGAGCGACTCGAGCCCCGCCGCGTGGGCGTCGCCCCACTCGGTCTCCAGCGCGTCGCGCAGCGACTCGTCGGAGTACGCTCGCAGCTGGCGCCCCGCGTCGAGCGCGTCGGTGTTGAAGTAGAACCAGTCGCGGTACGGGCTGTGGCGCCCCGTTTCCATCACGTGGTGGAACGGCCAGAAGCCGCGCGAGGCGTGGTTGAAGACCCCGTCCAGGATGATCCGCATGCCGCGGGCGTGCGCCGCGTCGAGGAGTTCGCGGAACGCGTCGTCGCCGCCCAGGAGCGGGTCGACGGTCATGTAGTCGAACGTGTGATACCGATGGTTCGAAGCCGAGCTGAAGATCGGATTCAGGTAGATCGCATTGATCCCGAGCTCGGTGAGGTGGTCGAGGTGCTCCGCCACACCGCGCAGGTCGCCGCCTTTGAAGCCGTGCCGCGTCGGTGGCGCGTTCCACTCCTCCAGCGGCCCGGGCGCCACGACCCGGTCGGAGCGCGCGAACCGATCGGGAAAGACCTGGTAGAAGACCGCATCGGCCACCCAGGCCGGCGGTCCGTCGGTCGCCACGCCCCGATCAGCCCTTCACGCCGCCGAGTGTCACACCGCTGATCAGCCACCGGCTGCTGTACAGGAAGAGGGCGACGACCGGGATCGAGATGAGGATCGATGCGGCCGCAAGATCGCCCCATTGCGTCTGGAACTGCGCCTGGAAGCGCAGCACGCCGAGTGGCCAGGTGAACAGGTCGGTCTGCGAGCCGATCAGCACCCGCGCCAGGACGAACTCGTTCCAGGCCGCGAGGAAGTTGAACAGGAACACGATCGCCAGCGCCGGAGTGGAGAGCGGCAGGAGGATGCGCCAGAAGGCCTCGAGCTGCGAGCAGCCGTCGATCCGGGCTGCCTCCTCGAGCTCGATTGGCACCGTGTCGTAGTAGCCCTTCAGGATCCAGACGCTGAACGGCACGCTCGTGACGCTGTAGGCCACGATGAGCCCGCGGTAGGTCCCGTCCAGGTCGAACTGCTGGGCCAGGATGAAGAGCGGGACGAGGAGCATGGTGGCCGGGATCAGCTGCGTGGCCAGCAGCGCGGTGAGGCCCACGCCGCGACCGGGGAACTTGAAGCGGCTGAAGCCGTAGGCGCTCGTGGCGGCGAAGATCAGCCCGACGATCGAGGTGCCGACCGTGATGACCAGGCTGTTGAAGATCCACTGGGGGAAGTCGGTCTCGAACAGCACGTGACGGAAGGACTCGAGCGTCGCCCCCTCCGGGATGAGGTTCAGGTCGCGGCTCAGGAGCCGATCGGTCGGCCGCACGGCGACGCTCAGGACCCGCAGCACGGGGAAGACCGCGATGAGCGCGGCGAGCATGAGCGTGGCGTGGATGAGCGCCCGCTTGAGCGGCGAGTCGCGACGGCTGCCGCCCGCGGTGAGCCGCGTGCGGATGCCGGTCTGTGTGGTGCCGACGGTCGGAATGGCCTGGCCGCTCATTCGTAGGCTCCTCGAAGCGCGCCGCTGCGGCGCACGTAGACGATCGTGAAGACGAGCAGGATCGCGAAGATGATGAAGGCGTAGGCGCCGGCGAAGGCGTAGCGGTTGTACTGGAACGCGGCGCGGAAGAGGCCGGTCACCAGCGTGTCTGAGGTCTCGAGCTCGTTCTGGTTGAGCACGAACGGCACGTTGAAGTTGTTGAAGGTCCAGACGAAGCCCAGGATGATCGCCGGGGTCATCACCGGTCGCAGGAGCGGCAGGGTGATGTTCCAGAACGACTGTGACCGGCTCGCGCCGTCGATCTCGGCGGCCTCGTAGAGGTCATGCGGGATGCTCTGCAGCCCGCCGAGCAGGATCACCATCATGAACGGGATGCCGAGCCAGACGTTGACCATCACCATCCCCCAGAAGTTGGCGGTGGGATCGGTCAGCCAGTTCGGCCCGGTGATGCCGATGAGCGCCAGGACCTGGTTGACGAAGCCGAACTGGCTGTTGAGCTCGGTGCGCCAGATTGCCAGCGAGACGATCTGCGGGACGGCCCAGGGCAGGATGATGAGCGCCCGGTAGACCCCGCGGCCGCGCATCTGGCGGTGCAGCAGCAGCGCCAGGCCCAGGCCACCGGCGACGTGAAGGGCGACGTTCGAGACGGTCCACACGATCGTCTGCCAGAAGACCTGGAGGAAGCCCGCCTGCTGCAGGACCGGGCGGGTGAGGACGTTGATGTAATTCGTGAGTCCGGCGAACATCGGTTCGCCCTTGCACTCGACCGCCAGGCCCGCAGGCGGGATGAGCCCCGGGTTGCAGAAGCGGTTGAGACTCATGTTCGTGAAGCTGACGTTCAGCTCCCAGATGAGCGGATAGACGATGAGCACCACGAGCCCCAGGGCGGCCGGGGCGATGAGCAGGATGGGGATGGCGAGGCGCCAGCGCAGCCAGCGTACGAGGAGCAGGTAGAGCAGTCCCTCCAGGATCGCGATGACGATCCCGAAGATGAGGAGGGTGAAGAACACCTCTCCGAGCGCGGCGATCGATCGGTCGACGTCCACGACGATGGCCTCCTGCCCGTCGGCTAACGCGGTCTCGTTCGGTGTGGTTGGTGTCCCGATGAGGCGGCGGTGGCCGCCACCCCATCGGGCTCAACATTCAGGCTAGAGGGTCGCGATGCAGTTCTCGGCTGCATCCTGCATCGTCGCCGTCACCCCGGCGACATCGCTGTTCCCGGCGCCGAGGACATCGCGGATCGCGGTGTTCATGGCGTCGAACACGCAGCGCATCTCCACGTTGGTGGGCTGCGGCGTTCCGTTGGCGAGCGCCGCGGCGGCGCCGTTGAGGAGCGGATCGTCGGTGACGATGGGGTCAGCCAACGCCTCGGCATTGGCCGGCAGCCGCCGAAGCTGCTCCACCATATCGACCTGGTTGTCGGTGTCCGTCGACCAGGCGATGAAGTCCTTGACCACGGTCAGCGTGTCGCCCTCGACGGCCGAGGGGACCATGTAGAACGCGCCCGCGGTGTACGGGGCGGGATCGTCGCCGGTCGAGCTCACCGTCGGCAGCGGGCCGACGCCGAGATCGTCGCCGAGCTGGTCGGCATAGTTGCCGAGCTCCCAGTCGCCGTTGACGATGAACGCCGCCGCGCCGCTGGTGAACAGGTCGCTGGCGCAGGTGTAGTCGCACTCCGCCGGCATGACCTTGTCGGTGTACTTCAGGTCGTAGAGGAACTGAAGCGCAGCCTGCATCTCCGGCGTGTCGAGCGTCGGCGTGACGCCGTCATCGGCGAAGACCTGCGTCCCGAAGCCGCCGAGCCATGGGGTCAGCCAGAACGACTCGGTCTCGTTGAAGACGAGGCCGTAGTTCGTGCCGCTGGTGTTCTCCTTGGCGGTGGCGATCAGCGCGTCGGTGTCGGCCGGGGCCTCGTCACCGGCGAGGCTCTTGTTCCAGTACAGCATCAGCTGGTTGCCGTTGCTGATCGGGATCCCCCAGGTGGTGCCGTCGACCTGGACGGCGGAGAGGGCCTGCTCGTCGTAGACGCTCAGGTCCATGTCGTCCAGCGGCTGGATCACATCGGCGGCGGTGAACGGACCGACGTGATCGGCGACCGTCCAGACGAGCTCAGGAGCCAGGGCGGTGTTGACGAGGTCCTCGCGGAGCAGCTCGACGTCCTTGTTCACGACATCGATCGTGACGTTGGGATGCTCCTCGCTGTATGCCTCGGCCAGGGCCTGGACGTAGGCGATCTGCGGATCACCCTCCTTGGTCCACAGCTCGAGCGCGATGTCGCCCTCCGGGAAGGCGGGCTCCTCGGATGGCGCAACGCCCTCGCTCGACGACGGTGCCTCTGATGCCGAGGCGCTTTCGCTGGCGCCGATCTCTCCACCGCCACAGGCGGCGAGGATCAGGGTCATCACGACGCCGAGCGGCAGGAACTTGCTGAATAGGGTTTTCAACATCGGGTTGGGTTCACCTCTGGTACGCAGGATGGCTGACGGTGAGCCGTACCTCGGCTCGGACTCATTGGGTCTTCGTGGACGGTCGGTCGTCAAAGCGCAGCATCACCTCCTACCCCCACGGGCGCTGCGGAGCGGGTCGGGAGAGGATCGATCGATTGGTCATGACGTCGAGGCGGCGCGGTGGAGCCGCGGACGACGAGGCGCGTCGGAAGGATCTCGATGCTCGCCTGCCGCTCGCCTTTCTCACGGATCGCCTCGATGAGCCGCGCGGCCGCCAGGCGGCCCTTCTCGCGGATCGCCTGGTGGACAGTCGTGAGCCGCGGCTGAACCCAGCTCGCTGCGGGGATGTCGTCGAAGCCCGTCAGCGAGAGGTCCTCGGGCAGCCGCAGGCCGGCATCGATCGCGGCGTTCATGAGCCCGATGGCCGTCACGTCGCTCATGCACATCACCGCGGTCGGCAGCGGTCCGCCCTCGGCGAGCGCGTCGAAGGCTGCTCGCCCGCCTTCCTCGGAGACGCCCGTCGAGAGCACGTGAAGCGCGGTCACTCCATCTGAGTCCTGCTCGGGAGCCAGGCCGAAGCCGGCGCGAATGCCGGCCAGGCGGCGAGCGCTCATGCCGGCGTGCTCGTCGACCGGCGAGTCGACATGCGCGGCGATCAGCACCACGGCGATGTCGCGGTGGCCCAGCTCGGCGAGGTGTCGGGCCGCCATCTCGGCGCCGGCGGTGTCGTCGACGGCGATGACCGCCGCGTTGCCGAAGGCCTCGACATCGAGCGCGACGACCGGAAGGCCGCCGCGCCGCACCTTGCTCAGCTCGGGATGGTCGCTCGGCAGGCCGAGCAGGATGAGGCCGTCGACCAGCGCGCCCTCGACGGAGCGCGCGATCGAGCCGCGCACCGGCGGCACGATGACGACGGCGATCCCCTCGCCATCGCACACGTCGCCGATCCCGCGCACGAGCTCGGGGAGGAACGGGTTGGCGAAGATGTCGTGGGTCGACTGCGGGACGACGAGGCCGATCTGGTCGGTGCGCTGCGCGGCGAGCCGCCGCGCGATCGGGGAAGGTCGGTAGCCGAGCTCCTCCGCGACCTGCAGGATCCGGTCGCGGGTCGCCTCGTTGAGGTGCTCGGGCTGGTTGAAGGCGAAGCTGACGGCCGTCTTGCTGACGCCGGCGCGCTCGGCAACATCCTCGATCCGGGGTCGGGCCACGGGCCTCGCCTCTCTCCTCCGCCGGCGCCCTCATCGTTGGGCGGGTGGCGGTGAACCGGTACACTAAACCGGTTTAGCCGAGGATGTCAAGGGTCGCCGAGGGAGTGCGAGCGGACGCTGCGGGAGCGCGTCACGTTTGACCAGGTAGTTACGAATCGCGCCG
>DAINOY010000028.1:0-10949 GCA_036743735.1 Chloroflexota bacterium | reverse complement strand
GCCCGATACCAGCGTGGTCCAGGCCGGGCCGGCGGCACTCTCGTTTCCGCCCGATACACCCGTGGTTGGTGATAAGCGGAAGCGGGAGGGTCTGAACGGCTGCATCGGTCCGGTCCTGAGCGTGGCGGGAGACGGACGGGGCCGCCTACCGGACGTCCTTTGCGCTTATCACCAGCACCACTGGTAAACGGCAGAAAGCTGCCCGGATCAGGAGTTGCACGGCCGGGCACGCTACGATGGACCGGCTCACCGACCCACGTCGCGATGCCCCCATCGTCTAGAGGCCTAGGACGCCACCCTTTCAAGGTGGAGATCACCGGTTCGAATCCGGTTGGGGGCACCACGCCTTCCTTGCCCGCGGCGCAATGGCGGGGCGCAATGGCGGGGCGCAACGCCGTGGCGCAACGCCGCCGGTCAGGCTGATTCAGCTGGATGCATCAGATCGCGCGGATCGGCCGCCGCCGGCGATGGGTGAACCACCCAGTGGAATCGCCCGTCGCGAGCCAGCAATCACCCGCGCGATATGAACCAGCCAGTGGAATCAGAAAGCAGCTGGCGCCGCGAGCAGCGACCTCAGATGTGGTTGATCTCCACGCGGTCGCCGCAGTTCGGGCAGTAGAGGAGCAGCAGCTTCGGGTCCTCGGGTACGGGGCGCCACGAGTACACGTAGCCCTCGTTGACCTGCTCGCCGCAGCGCGGGCACTCGGAGCCCATGTCGAGCCACTGGTCGCGCGGCACGTTCTGGCGTCCCATCGTGTCAGCCCCGACCGTCGAGCCGCGGCGGAGGCGCCCAACCCGGCTTACCGACAGGCGAGGTGGGCGACGGCTCGGCCGGCCCATCTGCCTCCGCCAGAGCGGCCTGCGTCGCATCCGCCTTGTCGGCATCGGCCAGGAGCGGATAGCTCAACACGTCGTAGCCGCGCCAGTGGCCGACGTCTCCGTCGCGGATCATCACCATCGTCTTGGCGTAGCGTCCGGTGACGTCTCGGACCGATCGGTCCAGAACCTGGAGGTCCCGGCCGGTGACCTGCTTCAGCGCATCGGGCAGCGTCTCGACCAGGTAGTCGGGATTCGGGTTCACCTCGAGCGCGATGCCGAGCGCCTCGACCACCTGCTCGTCGGGCAGGTCGCGTGGCAGCGGACGGCTGATGTAGGCCATCCGCGGGTCGCGGCTCGGCCCCATGAACGTCCGGACGAGGCTCTTCAGCATGGGACCGCGATTGTAGCGCGGCGAGCCGGCTCCGGAGGGTCGGCCCGATGGCTTGCTATACTTGCGCCTCCCGCTCGAGACCCTCCGGCGTCCGGCATCGTGCCTGCACCAGGCCTCCGTCGCCGTCGACACCCGCCCGCAACAGGAGACACCCGATCACCGTGCGCGTTCGCAAGGCCGTCCTGCCCGCCGCAGGCTTCGGCACCCGATTCCTTCCGGCGACGAAGGCGATCCCCAAGGAGATGCTCCCGCTCGTCGACCGCCCGATCATCCAGTACGCGGTGGAGGAGGCAGTCGCGTCGGGGATCGAGCAGATCATCATCGTCATCGCCACCGGGCGCAGCGCGATCGAGGATCACTTCGACTCGGCGCCGACCCTCGAGCGCTGGCTCGAGGACCGGGGGGACATCGAGGTCCTGCGCCAGGTGCGGCGCATCACCGAGACTGGCACGATCGCCTTCGTGCATCAGAAGGAGCAGCTCGGCCTGGGCCATGCGGTGCTCATGGCCAAGGATCTCGTCGGCGACGAGCCGTTCGCCGTCCTCCTCTCCGACGACGTGATGGTGAACCCCTCCGGCGAGCCGGTCACGAAGCAGCTGATCGACACCCACCGCGCGCACCGCGGATCGGTGATCGCCGTCCAGCGCGTGGCACCTGCCGACGTGAGCCGCTACGGGATCGTCGAGCCGATTCGCGAGGAGGGTCGCCTGGTGGAGATCCGCGACCTCGTCGAGAAGCCGAGCCGCGAGCAGGCCCCATCGGACCTCGCGGTGCTCGGTCGCTACGTGTTGACGCCGAAGATCTTCGACATGCTCGAGCAGACGCCGCGCGGCGCCGGCGGCGAGATCCAGCTCACCGACGCCATCGTCGCACTCGGTCACGAGCAGCCGGTCTTCGGCTACCAGTTCGAGGGCGTGCGGCACGACGCCGGCACCCGGCTCGGCTGGCTCAAGGCGAACCTGGCGATGGGCCTCGAGTCCGACGACGCGGACGAGATTCGCTCCTACGTTCGCGGGCTCGACCTGCGAGACTGACCCAGGCGCGTAACACCGGGGGGCCGCGGCGCGTCCGTATCGGCCCCCGGAGGGAGGTCCTGGCGCGCCATCGCACTGGCGGGTGAGGCCACGGAATACGCCGCGATGGAGAGCTGAACCGCACGTGGAAGAGATGCTTGGCACGCTGATCGGCGGCCGGTACCGCGTCATCGCTCCGCTGGGCGAGGGCGGCATGGCCACGATCTGGCGCGCGGTGGACGAGCAGCTCGACCGCGAGGTGGCGCTGAAGATCCTGCGACCCCAGTTCGGCTCCGACGTCGGCTTCGCGGCGCGCTTCAAGGCGGAGGCACGGAGCGCGGCGGCGCTGAACCACCCGAACATCGTGCCGGTCTACGACTACGGCACCGACGGCGAGACGCAGTTCATCGTCATGCAGCTCGTCGATGGGCTGGACCTCGCCAGCCGCCTGCGCGAGACGGGACCGCTGGAGCCGATGGAAGCGGCGCGGATCGCCGGCGAGATCGCCTCTGCGCTGGCGGTGGCCCATCGGCGTGGGATCGTCCACCGCGACGTGAAGCCGGGCAACATCATCATCACCGACGACGGCGAGGTGGAGGTCGCGGACTTCGGCATCGCGCGCGCCATGAGCGAAGCCAGCATGACGGTGACCGGCACGACGCTCGGCTCGGTGCACTACTTCAGCCCGGAGCAGGCCCGCGGCGACGAGGTGACCGGCGCCTCCGACGTCTACTCCCTCGGGATCGTCCTGTACGAGATGCTGTCCGGGCGCCGTCCATTCGAGGGTGACTCGGCCGCCGGTGTGGCGCTCAAGCGATTGACCGATGACCCGGCTCGCCCCTCCTCCTGGGGCCGCGCGATGCCACGGGGCCTCGAGGCGATCGTCATGCGGGCGCTCGAACGCGATCCGTCCGACCGCTACGCCGATGCCGGCGCCTTCGCCGATGCCCTGCGCGAATGGCAGGCCGACCCGAGCCTCGTGCCCGCCGCCGCCGCGCTGCCCCCGGCGGCGCTGCCGTCGGCTCCCCTTCCACCAGCCGAGCCGCCCGCCGGCGAGCCGACGATGTACGTCCCACCGCGCGTCGACGACGTCCCGCCACCACGTCCGCCGCGCCGCTACGCCCCGGAGCCGCGCTACGAGCGCGAGCCCGAGCGTGGCGGTGGGACGCCGTGGTGGACCTGGCTGCTGCTCGTCCTCGGCGTCGTGCTGCTCGGCGCCATGGGCTTCCTGGGGGCGCAGCTGATCGGTGGCCTCGGGCCATCGACCTCCAGCTCGCCGAGCCCCAGCTCAGCCGTCGAGGTGACCGTCCCGGACTGGGTCGGCAATCCCATCGTCGCGGTGCGCGAGGAGGCGCAGCGCCTCGGGGTCGAGCTCGACGAGCGCCCCGAGACGAGCGACGACGTCGACGCCGGTGACGTCATCCGCACCGATCCGTCGGCGGGCGGGACGGTCGAACGCGGCGGCACCGTGATCGTGGCGGTCAGCGAAGGGGCCGAGCAGGTGCGCGTGCCACCCATGCTGGGCCAGACGCGCGAGGAGGCGCGCGCCACGCTCGAGGCCGCCGACCTGCGGCTCGGCAACGTCAGCGAAGAGCCCTCCGGCGCCCAGGAGGGCACGGTGATCCGCACCAATCCGACCGCCGGGACCGACGTCGACAGTGGCAGGGCGATCGATATCGTTCTGTCCTCGGGCCCGACACCGTCGCCCACGCCATCGCCGACCCCCGAGCCGACGCCGACCCCGGAGCCGACCCTGCCGCCCGAGACGCCGACCCCGACGCCCACCGAACCGCCGCCGGGCGGCTGACGGTGGTGCGCGGCGTCGCCACGCCGCGGGCGTCCGGAGGGGGCCGGTGCTAGCATCGAGGCGTCCACGTCTTCACCGTGCCTCGGAGGCAACCGAAACGAACCAATGAGTGCCCCAATGACGGTCGACGAGTCGACCTTCGAGGAGCAGATCCTGAGTTCCGAGAAGCCGGTCCTCGTCGACTTCTGGGCTCCCTGGTGCGGCCCCTGCCGCCTCGTCTCGCCCGTCGTCGAGAGCTTCGGCGCAACCCATGCCGACCGCATGGCGGTCGCGAAGATCAACACCGATGAGAACCAGGCGCTGGCGATGCGCTACAGCATCTTCAGCATTCCGACCCTGATCGTCTTCGAGAACGGCCGCGAGGCGGCACGGCTCGTTGGCTACATGCCGCAGGAGGTCATGGAGGAGCGCCTGGCGCCCTTCCTGTCGGCCGCCCGCTGAAGCCGCCCCGGCCGCGGCCGACCGATCGCCGCTCGCACCGCCCGGCGGCACATCGGTTTCTGAAGCGTCTACACTCGCGCCCGAGGAGGGTGCCGTAGCCGCATGATCATCAAGACCGAGCGCCGCCAGGGCGGAGATCGCCGTGCCGGGAACGACCCGTTCGCCCCGGACCGGCGGCAGGGCGACCGGCGAACGATGTGCTGGGAGGTCGAGAACTGCGACCTCACCATCCGCTATCGGTGTCCGGCCTTCATCCTGCGGCGCCCGTGCTGGGAGCTGTGGGCGGTCGAGGGTGTCGGGCCGGCGCGCGCGTGCTGCTACAACGACAAGGAGTGCGAGCCCGGCCGCTGTGTGATCGCCGAGAAGCGCTTCGCCGGGGAGCCGCTGACCGTCCACATCGGCCGTCGTGGCATGCCGCTCGGTTACACGAAGCCGCGGCGCCACCACTGCCCGCATTTCTACCTGACGCAGGGCAGCAAGGGTCGCATCCCGATCCAGGCGCCGCAGCTCATGAAGACGCTGATGAAGCAGGACGGGGTCGTGGCCCGCTGCGAGCTGCGTGCCGGTGTCCATCTCGACTCCGGGTACGTCGGCGACCTGTGCCTCACCGGCCAGTTCAGCGATTGCGTCTTCTACGAGGACGAGTCGTAGCCCAGACTGGACCGATGAACTACGCCGAGGCGGTCGACGCGCTCGCATCCCGCGGCCGGTTCGGCATCAGCCTCGGGCTCGAGCGCGTCCGAGCCATCCTCGATGAGCTCGGGCGCCCGGAGACCGGACTGCGGGGCGCGCTCATCGCGGGCACGAACGGCAAGGGCAGCGTCGTGGCGCTTACCAGCTCCGCCCTGCGCGCGGCCGGGTTGCGCACCGGCACGATGCCGAAGCCGCACCTCGTGAGCTATCGCGAGCGCATCGCGGTCGACGGCGAGCCGGTCTCGGAGCGGCGGTTCGCCGCAGCGGTCGAGCGGGTGCTGCCGGCGGTCGATGCCGTCGCCGCGCGGCTCGGTGCGCCGACCGAGTTCGAGGCGCTCACCGCCGCCGCGGTGGGCGAGCTCGCCCGGAGCGAGGTCGACCTCGCGGTGATCGAGGTCGGGCTGGGCGGCCGGCTCGACGCCACGAACGTCCTCGACCTGGGCGTCGCGGCGATCACGAACGTGCAGCACGACCATGAGCGCCACCTCGGCTCGACACTCGCCGCGATCGGGACCGAGAAGGCCGCCATCATCAAGCCGGGCAACCTCGCCGTGACCGGGGCAAGCGGTCGCGGCCTGGCGCCGATCGTGGCGCGCAGCAGGTCGGTCGGGGCAGCACTTCGCCGCGCCGGGCCAGGTCAGCCGTATCGCGCCACGATTCGCTCACAGGGCTGGGACGGGCTCGTCCTCGACGCCCACACGCCGACCCGCGAGCTGAACGCATTGCGGGTCGGGCTCCTCGGCACGCACCAGGCGGCCAACACTGCCGTCGCGCTCGCGGTGCTCGACGCGATGGCCGAGCGGCACGGGCTGCAGATTCCCGACGGCGCGATCCGGCGTGGCTTTGCGACGGCGCGCTGGCCGGGACGCCTCGAGCCGGTCGACGATCCACGCCTCGGGCGCGTCCTGCTCGACGGCGCACACAACCCTGCGGGCGCCGCGGCGCTGGCAGCCGCGCTCGAGGCGCTCGGCGTCCGCGGCGTGCCGCTCGTCTTCGGGGCGATGCGCGGCAAGCGCGTGACGCGGGTCCTCCGCAACCTCGCCGCGCTGGATCCACGGCCGGTCTTCACGGCGGTCGACGACCGGGGCGCACTGCCGCCCGCGACGCTCCTGCGCTCGTGGCGGCGGATCGGGCGGGGCGGGACCCTCGCCGCGTCGCCGGCCGAAGCGCTCGAGCGGGCCGCGGATCTGCGTCGTGGCGACGAGCCGATCGTGGTCGCGGGCTCGCTCTACCTCGTGGGCGCGGTGCGCGCCCTCCTGTGCGGCGAGGAGCCGGCATGACCCGGCCCGAGCTGCGCTGGGGCGAGCACACGTGGCTCATGGGGATCATCAACGTCACGCCCGACTCGTTCTCCGGCGATGGGCTCGCGCGCCCCGACCGCGACACCGCCGCCGTCGTGGCTGCCGCGCTCGAGCAGGGCCGCGCCTTCGTGGAGGCCGGAGCCCAGATCCTCGACGTCGGCGCGGAGTCGAGCCGTCCGGCATCGGTCTACGGGGAGCATCCGCCGATCAGCGCCGAGGACGAGGAGCGGCTGGCCGTCCCGGTGGTTGCTGCGCTCGTCGCCGAGCTCGGGGCGCGGTCGCACGTCAGCATCGACACCACGAAGGGCGCCGTGGCGCGTGCCGCACTCGCGGCCGGCGCGACGATCGTCAACGACGTGTGGGCTGCTCGCCACGACCCGGATACGGCGCGCGCGGCGGCGGAGGCGGGAGCGCACCTGGTGCTGATGCACAACAAGGAGGTGGCCGAGTACCCGGATGGTCTGCTGGACGAGGTCGTCGGCTGGCTGCGCGATTCGGCCGAACGTGCCGAGTCGGCCGGTGTGCCACGCGAGCGGCTCATCGTCGACCCCGGGATCGGCTTCGGGAAGACGCCGGCGCATTCGATCGAGGTGCTGCACCGGCTCTCCGAGCTCAAGGCGCGAGTGGGGCTGCCACTGCTGGTGGGCACCAGCCGCAAACGCTTCATCGGCGAGCTGCTCGGTGGCGTGCCGCCCGCGGGGCGGGTCGAGGGCACCGCGGCCACGGTGGCCCTGGCGATCGCCAGCGGCGCGGACATCGTGCGCGTGCACGATGTCGCCCACATCGCCCGAACGCTTCGCGTCGCAGATGCCATCGTGCGGCACGTGCCGGAGTTCGGATGATGGACGAGGCGATGGACCGGATCAGCCTGCGCGGCATGCGGTTCCTGGGACGGCACGGCGTGGGACTCGAGGAGCGGCTCGAGCCGCAGCCGTTCGAGGTCGACGTCGTGCTCCACCTCGACCTCCACCCTGCCGGCGGACGCGACGATCTCGCCCGAACCGTGGACTACAGCCTCGCCTTCGAGATCGCGCGGCGGGTCGTCGAGGAGGAGAGCTTCCGGCTCATCGAGGCCATCGCCGAGCGGATCGCGGCCGAGCTCTTCGCCGCGTTCGACATCGACGAGCTCGAGGTCCGGGTCAGAAAGCCGAAGGCGCCGTTGCCCGGCGCCTTCGAGACGGTCGAGGCGGCGATCCGACGCCGCCGCCCCGCTGAACGCGGCCCCGCTGGGGAGCCGCCGCCGACCTAGCCGCTGGTACCCGGGTATTCGCCCAGGGTGACGGTGATCTCCTTGGTGCTCTGCCCGCGGATGATGCGCAGCGTGACCTTGTCGCCCGGCTGGTGCGGCAGGACCGCCTGCGCCAGGTCGCCATCCTCGAGCCGCTGCCCGTCGACGGCGACGATGACGTCACCGGCCTGGAGACCGGCAGTCTCGGCCGGGCTGCCGGCCACGACGCCCGCGTCGTTCGGCCCACCGCCGACGAGCGCACCGGCGTCGACGTTGATGCCCAGCTCGTCGGCCTTGGCGGCGGTGAGCGGCTCGTAGTAGACGCCGATCCACGGTCGGGTGATCTGCTCGCCGGCGGCCGCCTGCTCCATGATCGGCCGCGCGACGTCGATCGGGATCGCGAAGCCGATCCCCTGCGCCTCGGTGCTGACCGCCGTGTTGATGCCGATCACCTGGCCGGCGCTGTTCACGAGCGGGCCGCCGGAGTTGCCGGGGTTGATGGCGGCATCGGTCTGGATGAGGTGGTTCAGCTGCTCGGAGCTCGAGCCCTGTGCGCCGCCCGCCTGGATCTGGCGGCCCAGGCCCGAGACGACGCCGGTCGTCACGCTGTTCTCGTAGTTGCCGAGGGGATTGCCGATGGCGATGGCGAGCTGACCCGGCTTGAGCTGAGCGCTCGAGCCCAGCGGCGCGGTGGGCAGCTCGGTGGCGTCGATCTTCACGATGGCGAGGTCGGTCAGCGTGTCGATCTGGACCGACTCGACCGGGAAGGTGCGCTTGTCCTCAAGGATCACCTGGAGCTCGTTGGCGCCCTCGACGACGTGCTTGTTCGTCAGGATCCAGCCGTTGGCGTCGTAGATGAAGCCGGAGCCCGAGCCCTGCGCCCCGCCCAGCAGGCCGCCCTGCTGCGAGCGGATCGTGACGACCGCGGGCGAGACCGTCTCGGCGGCCTGTGTCACGGCGGACGACTCGTTCACCGTCACGTTCGTGACCGGCGTGGTCCCCTGGGCCGCGGTGGTGCTGCCGGGGAGGACCGTCGCCTCACGCAGCAGGTTCGTCGTCGCGACCGCGCCGAGCATCCCGGCGAGCAGGCCGACGATGAGCGCCACCACGGCGACCGGCAGAAGCGGCGTGGCGCGTCGTTCGACCGTCACGACCCGCTGCGGTGGATGGGTCGACCAGCTGGCGGTCGTCTGCCACGACGGCGCGTGGCCGCGCGGGTCTGTCGGCGCCGGCCCGTAGCGCTGGTACTCGACCGGGCTGGCGGGACGCGCCTGCTCCCTGGTCGAGTCTGGATCGTCGCGCCCGGATTGGTCGCGCAAGTCGGAGTCTGCCATGAAGCGAGCCTAGGTCCCCCGGATTACGAGCGGCATCGCGGCACGATAAAGGTTCATTGATGTTCCGTCATGCCGCCTGGACCGATGCGGCCTTCGCCCGTCGACGATTCGCCTTCCTCCGGGCCGCCGCGCGGCAGGTGAACCCGGAAGCGGGTTCCCGCTCCGACGGCGCTCTCGACCTCGATGCTGCCGCCGTGCATCTCGGCGATCGAGCGCGTGATGGCCAGCCCCAGGCCGCTCCCCGAGGCACGCGCCTCGCCGACGTTCGTGCCGCGAAAGAAGCGATCGAAGACGCGTGGCAGCTCATCGGCCGGGATCCCCGGCCCGTTGTCGCTGACCTCGATGACAGCCTCGTCGTGGAGCTCGAGCAGCCGCAGCCCGACCTCCCCGCCGCGCGGGGTGAACTTCAGGGCGTTGCCGACGAGGTTGTTGACGAGCTGCACGATCCGTTCGCGGTCGAAGCGGAGCGTGACCGGCTCCCACGGCACCTCGGACCAGAGCGAGACCCCGCGCTCCTCGGCGATCTCGGCGTGCGCCTCGACGACGGCACGCACGGGGTCACGCAGGTCGCCCTCCGCCATCGCGAGCGGAAAGATCCCCGAGTCGATCCGCGACAGGTCCAGCAGGTTCGTGCTCATCCACTCCAGGCGGCTGATCTGCTCTGCTGAGCGCTCGAGGAACTCGCGCCGGGTGGCCTCGTCCACCTCACCCTCGCGCTGTAGCTCGGTGAAGGTGCGCAGTGCCGCAATCGGCGTTCGCAGCTCGTGGCTGACGTCGGCGACGAATTCGCGCAGACGGTCCCGATCCTCCTCGAGCAGGGCGAGGGTCCGTCCCAGGCGGTCACCCATGACGTTGAACTGGCCACCGAGGTCGTCGAGCTCCTCGATGCCCGATGGCGGCACCCGCTCGCCGAGATCGCCGGCGCTGATCCGCGTCGCCGCCGTCTGGAGGCGACGAATCGGCCGGGCCAGCCGACGCGCGGCCAGGGTGCCGACGATGATCGAGACGAGGAGCGCGATCACGCCCGCCACCAGGAGCGTGCCGTTCACCTGCTGCAGTGTCTCGATCCGCCGGGTGTAGGGCGACGAGCCGACGATCTGCAGCCGCAGCAGGCCGCCTGGCCCGGTGAGCGGCGGCTCGGGCCGCGGCAGCTGCACCTCCTGCGTCACGGTCAACGGCCCCACGCCGGCATCCGGCCGCAGGCCACGCGCGCGCAGCTCGTCGTCGTTCGACGGCTCGGCGTAGGCCGCGCGCGTGCCGTCGTTGTTCACGAACTCGACCGTCGCGCCCAGGACGAAGGCCGCCTGCTCGGCGGCCGGCTGCAACAGCTCGGTCTCGCGCCGCTCGCGGATCTGGGCCGCGACGGGATCCTCCTCCATCGCGATCTTGGCCAGCGAGCCGGCAGCCAGGACCGCGCTGCGCAGCTGCTCCTCCGCCTGGCGCGTGAAGTAGCCGGGCAGGAACTGGGTCAGCGCCACGCCGGATGCGATGAGACCGATGACCGCCACCCCACCCAGCGCGGCCACCATGCGAACGTCGAGGCGCCGCAGCCACCCGGCCGCACGTCTCGCGATGCGGCCGCGGGGCTCAGTCTTCGGCAAAGGCGTAGCCGACGCCGCGCACCGTCTTGATGTACTGCGGCTGCGACGGATCCGGCTCGATCTTCTCGCGAATGTGGCTGATGTGGACGTTGATCGTTCGCTCGTCCTGCTCGAGCGCGTCGTAGTCGCGCACCAGCTCCAGCAGCTGGCCACGGGTGTAGACCCGACCCGGCTTGCCGGCCAGGTGGCGCAGGAGATCGAACTCGGTGGTCGTCAGGGCCAGCCGCTCGTCGCCACGCGAGACACGGCGGCGCTCGAGATCGATGACGAGGTCGCCGCGACGGATCGTGCGGCCGGTCTGGGTGTCGGCCAGCTCTCCGT
>DAINOY010000027.1:0-11083 GCA_036743735.1 Chloroflexota bacterium | reverse complement strand
CGACGGCGCGATGCCGCCCAGCACCGCCGACCTGCGCTTCAACCCGAATTGAGCCCGATGCGGCGCCTGGCCGCCGGCCTGGCGATCGTCCTCGCGGTCTCGGGGTGCGGCGCGCCGGCATCTCCCAGTCCCTCGGCCACGGCGTCGTCAACCGAGTCGGCCAGTCGTACTCCGCGTCCGTCGAACACGGTCATGCCCTCCAGCACGGCCAGCCCCACCGCCAGCCCATCGGCCACGCCGAATGCGTCGGCGACGTACGTCGTCCAGGCGGGCGACACGCTCTATCGCATTGCGGTGGACCACGGCGTGACCGTCGAGCAGCTCGTGGCCTGGAACGTCGATCGCTACCCGTCCCTGGCCACTGACACGGGCGACATCAAGGTCGGCTGGGAGCTCGTCGTCGCCGGTGAGGCGACACCGACATCGGTCCCGACGACCCCGCCGGTGGCGAGCGGCTGTCACGCCGGCACGCGCGCCGCGGCCGGTGCCGCCCAGGTCATCGCCCGCGTGCCGACCGACGAGCAGGCCGTCGCGCTCACCTTCGACATGGGCGGTCGGCTCGATCCAGGCGTCGACATCCTGAACTTCCTCGTTGCCAACGGCGTGTGCGCGACGCTCTTCCCGACCGGCGCCATGAGCCAGACTCCCCAGGGCGACGCGGTGATGGCCATCGTGCGCGCGCACCCAGAGCTGTTCGAGGTCGGCAACCACACGATGTACCACTGCGATCTCGTGCGGGGCGGCGGCGGATCGCCGACGCTGGCGCCGTGCGCCGGTGGCCCGCCGTCGGCTGACCGCATTCGCACCGAGCTGGCCGATGCCGCCGCGATCATCCGTGCAGCATCGGGCCAGGATCCGGCGCCGTACTGGCGCCCGCCGTACGGCTCGTGGAGCCAGGCCGTGCTCGACGCGGCCGCATCGGCCGGCTACCCGTACGCGTTCATGTGGGACATCGACACGATCGACTGGAAGCCGATGGGCGACGGCGGCCCGACCGCCTCACAGATCGCCGGGAACGTCGTCTCGAACGCGGTCGCCGGCTCGAACGTGCTGATGCACCTCGGCGGCTACGAGACGCTCGCCGCGCTGCCGACGATGGTGCAGGGCCTGCGCGACCGGGGCTTCACGCTGACCTCGCTCTCCGACCTGCTCGACTGATCCGCGGCCGCGCGGATTCACCTGGGTGGTTCGGGTCGCGCATCTGGGCCCTGCCTCGTGGGATCTGATCCACCCAGGTGGTTCAGGCGTCGCCGCAGCGGCCGCGACCGCGCGATCCGATGCACCCAGGTGAATCAGATCCCAGAGGGATCGGCGCTCAGCCGCCGGTCTCCTCCATGCCCGCCGCGCGACGCGGTGCGGACACGAGCGCGTCCCCGAACAGCTGGAGCGCCCGGTCAACCGACAGCTCATCGACGATGAGCGGCGGCGAAAAGCGCAGCGACGACTCTCCGCATTCCAGGACCAGCAGCCCGCGCTCGAAGGCCGCCTGCTGCACCGCGTTGGCCTCCTCGTGATCATGGAATTCGATACCGAGCATGAGCCCGGCGCCGCGGATATCGCGGATCCGGTCGCTCTCCGCCGCGATTCGCTCCAGCCCGCCGCGCAGGCGCTCTCCCATGGCGCCGGCGTTCTCGCGCAGGCCACCCTCGATGAGATCCAGCGTGGCGAGCCCGGCCGCGGCGCAGATCGGATTGCCGGCGAAGGTCGAGCCGTGCGCCCCGGGCGGCCAGGTCCACACAGACTCGCGGGCGATGAAGGCGCCGATCGGCATCCCCGACGCGATCCCCTTCGCCGTGGTGATGATGTCCGGCTCGACGCCGGAGGCCTCGATCGCCCACCACGAGCCAGTTCGTCCCATGCCTGACTGGATCTCATCGGCGATGAGCAGGATGCCGTGCTCGTCGCAGATCTCGCGCAGGCCGCGCAGGAACGCCGGCGGCGCGGGGAAGTAGCCGCCCTCGCCCTGGATCGGCTCGACGACGATCGCCGCGACGTCAGACGGCGCGACGAGCCGCCCGAGGATCGCGCGACGCAGGGTCTCGAGCTCCTCGCTGCCGTCGCCGCCGGAGCCCTCTCGCCAGGCGCGGACTCGCGGGAACGGTGCATGGTGGACCATCGGTACCAGCGGCCCAAACCCGGCACGCTGCTTGACCTTCGAGTTCGTGAGCGAGAGGGCGCCCATCGTGCGGCCGTGGAAGCCGCCTTCGAAGGCGATGATCCCGGCGCGGTGCGTGTGGTATCGGGCGAGCTTGATCGCCCCCTCGATCGCCTCGGTTCCCGAGTTGGTGAGGAAGACGCGGGCCTTCTCCTCGAACGGCGCAATGGCCGCGAGGCGCTCCATGAACTCGGTGTAGCGCGGTTCGTAGAAGTCGGTTGCCGCGATGTGGATCAGCCGATCGGCCTGCTCCTTGATCGCCGCCACGACCGCGGGATGCGAGTGGCCGGTCGAGCAGACTGCGATGCCGGCAGCGAAGTCGAGGAACGTGTTGCCGTCGACGTCGGTGACGACCATGCCGGCACCGGACTCGGCAACGAGCGGGTAGGCACGCGTCAGCGACGGTGACGCGACCGCCTCGTCCCGGGCGATCAGCTCACGGGCGCGCGGGCCCGGCAGCTCGGTGCGGATATGTGGCGCGATCGCGTTCGGGGCAGCGGCAGCCGGGGAGGGGGATTGAACCGTGGTCATGAGGTGTCACTCCGGTGTTCGGAGCGGCGCGTCCTGCCCGCGCACCTTGGCTATACGGCCGATATCGTACCAGCCGCGCCGTCGCTGGCCGCGTTCACCGCCCGCCGGATGAGCCCGGGGCCTTCGTAGATGAGCCCCGTCCAGAGCTGGACGAGGTCTGCGCCCGCCTGCCTGGCAGCGGCGACCTCATCGGCACCGGCCAACCCGCCAGAGGCAATGATCGCCAGCCGATCGCCGGCCAGCCGCCGGACGCGTGCCACGGCATCGAGCGTCCGCGAGCTCAAGGGCGCGCCAGAGAGGCCGCCCGAGATGGGGCCGGCGTGCGCGGTCGTGGTGTTCGCCACGATCACGCCGCTCGCCGGCGAGTCGACGAGCATCTCGATGAGCGCCGCGAACGCGTCGGGTTCGAGATCGGGGGAGATCTTGACGACGAGCGGCCGCACGCTGTCGATCCGCTCGCCGGCATCGGCGAGGGCGGCAAGGATCGGCCCGAGCCGGTCCGGCGCCTGGAGGTTGCGCAGGCCCTGGGTGTTGGGGCTGCTGACGTTGACCGCCAGGTAGTCGGCCACCGGCGCCACCAGGCGGTGGCAGGCGAGGTAGTCGTCGATGGCGCGGTCGTCATCGGTCTCCTTCGACCGGCCGATGCTGACGCCGACGACGAAGCCCTCCGGCAGCTGCTCGCGCGCGAGCATGACGTGCCGCGCCAGCGAGGCGGCCCCGGCGTTGTTGAAGCCCATCCGGTTGACGAGTGCCCGCTGCGCGGGAAGGCGCACCAGGCGCGGTCGCGGGTTGCCCGGCTGCCAGTCGCGGGTGACGGTGCCGGCCTCCACGAAGCCAAAGCCGAGTGCCGCCCAGCCAGCCAGCGCGTCGCCGTCCTTGTCGAACCCGGCGCCGAGCCCCACCCGGTTCCGGAACCGCAAGCCCATCACGCTCACCCCCGCGGACGGACCGATGTCGCCCACGCCGCCGGCGAACGCCAGCAGACGGCGGCCCGTGGCCGATCCGCTCGTGCCGCGCAGGACTCGGATGATCACCCGATGGACGCGCTCCGGATCGAAGCGAAACAGGATGGGCCGCGCCAGCCGGTAGGCGGCCGAGCGCCAATCGGGCAGGGCCAGCCGCATCCGCTCAGTCGTCGCGGCCGCGCGGGAACGCCATCTCGATCGGCCGCACCGGCGGCAGGGACTCCCCGTCGATCTCGGCCGCCTCATCGGGGTCGGGCGACATGAACTCGTGCCAGACCTCGGTGCCGGTGGCCGGCGGGTCGTCGAGCTCCTTCAGCGCGACGATGCCCTCGAAGCGGATGATCCCGGTCTCGCCATTCTCCGTCTCGAACTCGTCCTCGTATTCCGCGGCGATCTCGCTGGCGATGCCCAGAGCCGTCTCCTCGTCCTCGGCGTCGACGAGCACGACCCGGTCCTCGACCAGGTACGGCCGCTCGTCGATGCCCACGAGATAGGCGTAGCGCAGCTCGGCCGCGAACCAGCCGGACGGCTCGACGACGGTCTCGTCCTCGCCGTCGTCGTCCTCTGCGTCGTCGTCGAGATCGTCGCCGAAGTCCTCGTCGAGGTCGTCCAGGTCGAGATCGCCGAACCCATTCGCCCGCCGCGGCCCGCTGCCGGTCACGACCCGGTGCGGTCCATCACCGTCTGCGACTGCTCGCGCAGGAACTGCTGGACGTAATACGGGCCGAGGCCGTTCTTGCCCGAGCTGCCCGATCCCTTCCAGCCGCCGAAGCTCTGGATCCCCGGCCACGCCCCGGTCGTGGCACCGGCGCGCCGGTTCACGTAGACGACGCCCGCCTGGATCGTGTCCAGGAAGCGGCGGACCTCCGCCTCGTCGTCAGTGAAGATCCCCGCGGTGAGGCCGTACGTGGACGAGTTCGCGAGGCGCAGCGCCTCGTCGAGATCCTCGACCTCGCCGACGACGAGGAACGGGACGAAGAGCTCGTCGCGGAAGAGGCGATGATCGGTCGGCAGCCCGGTGACGACGGTCGGCTGCGGGAAGTAGCCGCGCGCCGTGTCGCCCTCGTCGAGCACCTCGCCACCGGTGGCGATCGTGCCGCCGTCGCGCCGCGCCTCGTCAACCGCGTTGCGGAAGGTCGTCAGCGCCCGCTCGTTAATGACCGGACCCATCCAGTGCTCACGCCGGGTCGGATCGCCGACGCTGATCCCCTCGGTGCGCTCGACGAGCTTCTCGACGAAGGCATCGGCCACCTCGCGGTCCACGTAGACGCGGCTGTTCGCGCTGCACTTCTGCCCGTCGTAGCCGAAGGCGGAGCGCATCACCCCTTCCGCCGCCTTGTCGAGGTCGGCGTGGCGCGTGACGATCGCCGGGTTCTTTCCACCCATCTCGGTGATGATCGGCCGCGGGTAGTTCCGCGTGAAGCCGCGGTACAGCTTCATCCCCACGTCGTAGCTGCCGGTGAAGACCATGCCGTCGATGCCCGGGTTCTCCTCCAGCTCCGCGCCCACCGTCTCGCCGGGGCCGGTGACGAGGTTGAAGACACCGTCCGGCACGCCGGCGTCACGCAGCGCCTCGCCGAACTTGTAGGCCATGAGCGGCGCATCAGAGCTGGGCTTGAGGACCACCGTGTTCCCGGCGACCAGCGCGCCGGCCGACGGGCCGCCCGACAGGGCCATCGGGAAGTTGAAGGGGCTGATCACGCCCCACACGCCGTGCGGACGCAGGACGCTGCGCGTGTGCTCGCTGGGCGAGAGTGAGCCCATCGGACGCTCGAACCCGTCGTTGCGTTCCATCTCGTCGCTGTAATAGCGCAGCAGGTCCGCCGTCTCCTCGACGTCGCCCAGCGCCTCGAGGCGGTTCTTGCCGACCTCGAAGGCCATGAGCGCCGCGTAGTCGAACTGCCGCTCGCTGATGAGGTCGGCCGCGCGGCGCAGGATCTCGAGCCGCTTGCGCCAGCCGAGGTCACGCCACGCCGGGTAGGCGGCGCGCGCTGCGGCGATCGCATCCTGCACGTCGCCACGTGTCCCCACCGGGAAGCGCGCCACGACGAGCTCGGTATCGATCGGTGAGCGGTCCTCGAACGTCTCCTGTCCGGTACGCTCCTCGCCGCCGATGAGCATTGGATAGCTGCGCCCCAGGTCCGCGCGGGCGCGCTCGACCGCGGCATCGAAGGCCGACTGCAGCTCCTCGTTGTCCGCCGAGAGCGTGGCGTAGGTGATCTTCATCCGCGGCGTGGTGGTGGCCAATGGTCGCGCCTCCTGAGCGTGCAGTCGTGGGCGCCGGCCATTATCGCACCGAGCAGCGGACACGCCGAAGGCCAGGCTCCGGGGGGAGAAGAGCCTGGCCCTCGACTGCGCGATCATGGCACACGCCTCTGGCGCCTGCAAGATCTTCCGCGCATGCATTCCGTTGCGCCCCCGCAATCGGTCGAACGCTAGTCCCGAGCGCGGTGATAGAGGCCCAGGCGCACGTTCAGCGCAGCCGGGTGCGGGCCCATCAGGAACGCGCGGCCGCGGTCGCCGTACAGGCGCGGCAGGAGCTCCATGGCGGTCGCCTCGTCACCGAGGTCGATGCGCGCGTGCACGACCTTGATCTTGAAGCCGTGCCGCAGCCACCAGCCGGTGCGCCGATGCGTCGCCTCGCTGGCGTGGGCCACCACTTCGGGCTCGAGCAGCTCCGCGACGTCGTCGCGGCCGTAGTACCCGAAGACGACGAGCCGCCCGGCCGGTCGCAGGACGCGCATCGCCTCCTCGATGGCCGGCAGCCAGCGGTCGTCAGCCGCGATGTGCCCGGAGAGGACGACGTCGACCGCGCCGTCGCGCAGGGGCAGTCGGGTGTCGGTGCCCTCGACGATGCGCAGGTTCGGCTGCCGTGACTCCGCGACGCGGCGTCGTGCCTCGGCGAGGAGCTCGGGATCCGATTCGACGCCGTACGTCCGCCCGGTTCGCCGCGCCAGCAGCATCGGATAGTGCCCGATGCCCGTTCCGACGTCGGCGATGCGTTTGCCGGAGAGCGGCGTGATCCGCTCGAGTGCCTCGAGGACGCGTCGCTCGGGATCGATGATCTCCCCGAGCCGCGCATGAAGCGCCGCGTCGGGGCTGATCCAGTCGGGCAGCAGCGCGCGCATGCGACGAGCCTACGGGATCTCGACCCGTGTCTCGGCCGGATCACCGTCATCAGCGGCGAGGATCGCGTTGCCGGCCAGGACCTGGAGGTCGAACGCGACCGGTCCGGGCCCGCGCCGCGTCACGACGATTGGGATCTGGAGCGTCGCGCCGGGATCGAGTGGACCCCAGCCGAGCGACGTCGTGCCGGCAGGCTCGCCGCGTTCGCCCGGCCCGACGACCCACTTCGACCACGCCTGGATCAGGGGCGGCCCGCCCTCCGCGATGCGAGCGGCATCGGGCTCGAAGGGAGCCAGGAAGAGGGTCGCGTCGAGCCCCGTCGGCCAGCGGATCACGACCTCGTCGACCCGCGTGTCGGCCATGCTCGTCACGCTGACGGTCAGCGTCCCGTCGCCGTCGGCGGCGACGGCAGGCGTCACGGCCACGTCCACGACGCGGGGATCACGCTCCGCGGGAAGCTCGAGCGAGAGTGGCGGCACCGGGGTGGCGCTCGGCGTTTCCCGCGGCTGGCGCGGCGAGGACGGGTTCGGTGGTGTCGGCGTAGCGTTCGGCGGAGAGGGGCTCGAGGTGACCGGCGCCGCGCTCGGCGAGGGTCCGGCGAGGCACGCGCTGAGCACCAGCAGCGCTACCAGTGCGACTGCCCGCGAGGTGGCGATCGTGAGCCGGAGAGGCTCAGGCATCGGTCAGCTCAGCCGTCGATTCGAGCTCCGCGAGGTGGTTGCGGATGGCGAACGCGGCCGCCTGGGATCGGCTCACCAGGCCGAGCTTGCCCAGGATGCTGCTGACGTAGTTCCGAACCGTCTTCTCGGCGAGTTCCAGGGCGATGGCGATCTCGCGGTTCGACTGACCCTCGGCCAGCTGGGCGAGGACGCGCCGCTCCTGCTCGGTCAGCTCGGCGAAGACGCCGCGCTCCTCGAGCTGCTGGGCGCGCCGCAGGCGCTCCAGGACCGAGCGGGTCACCGCCGGATCCAGGGTGGACTGGCCGGCGGCCACGCGACGCACGGCGTCGACCAGCTCGTGCGACCCGATGCGCTTGAGCACGTAACCTGCGGCGCCGGCCGCGATCGCGGCGAAGAGGGCATCCTCGTCGGCGTAGCTGGTGAGCATGACGACCGCGGTTGCCGGCAGCTCGCTGGTGATCTGCCGGCACGCCTCGGTGCCCGAGCCGTCGGGCATGCGGATGTCGAGGACCGCGACATCGGGCTGATGGCGGCGCGCGAGCGCGACGGCCTCGCGTCCCGAGCTGGCCTCGCCCACGACCCGGAAGCCCGGCTGACGGTCGAGGAGCGCAGCCAGGCCGATTCGCACGACCTCGTGGTCGTCGGCGATCAGGATGCGAACTTCGGGTTCGGCGGCAGGTGTGGTCACGGCCCTCGGATGCTCGTCAGGCCGCGTCGCGACGACTCGGGCGGTGCGCGGGCCCGACCGGCATGGTAAGCGAGAGGCCGGTGCCCTGCCCCGGGGCGCTCTGGAGGTCCAGGCGCCCGCCGAGCAGCTCGGCCCGGCGCCGCATGTTGGCCAGCCCGTTCCCGCGTGCGCTGGCCGCCTCCCGCGCCGGATCGAAGCCGAGCCCGTCGTCGCGAATCTCGAGGTCGAGGCGTCGCTGGCTGATCCGCAGCCGGACGCGCACGCAGGTCGCTGCGGCGTGGCGCAGGATGTTGCTGAACGCCTCGTGGACGAGCTGCCGCAGCTGCTCGGCGCGTTCGGCGTCCAGCTGGAGCGCCCGCGGTGGGCCCTCTCGCTCGACGTCGAGATCGAGGCGCACGAGAGTGTTGGCCCGCAGCTCGTCCGCCACCGAGGCGACGATCTCCTCCGGGTCCCGCGCCTCGAGCGACGCGGTGCGCAGGTCGAAGATGTAGCTGCGGATGTCGTTCGTGATGCGGTTCAGCTCGGTCATCACCGACCCGATGCGCTTCGCGGGGCCGCTGCGCGCCGGCTGGCTGGCCGGGACCGCGCCGGCCTCCTCGAGTCCGGCAGCCGCCTCCTCGAGCTGCAGCCCGGCGGCGTAGATCGACTGGATGATCCCGTCGTGCAGGTCGCGTCCGATGCGCTCGCGCTCTCGCAGGAGCAGCTCGCGGCGCCGCGCCTCGGCCAGCTGGCGGTCGGTCTCGCGCTCGAAGAGCTGCAGCGATCGAACGACGGCGACCGCGATCGTGAGCCCGGCCAGCGAGCGCCAGACCTCGATCGGGACGCCGATCGCGCTGCGGATCGTCGCGCCGTTCAGCGAGTCTGCCGGCGGGAAGGGCGCCGGCATGCCGACGAGCCCGGCCAGGACCGCGTACACCGCAAACGCGGCCGCCGCCAGGCGCAGCGCGGTGCCGACCGGCGGCTGGGCCAACGGCCCGAGGTCGCGGGCCGATCGCAGCAGCCCGATCACCACCAGCGTGGCGGCAGGCAGCGCCAGCATCCAGCGCGCCAGGACGTCGCCGACGAAGAGTGGCGCGCCGACCGCCGCGAGCGACTCGCGGATCGTATTCGCCTCGAGCCAGGCGATGGTCTGCGGCGGTGCGAAGCCGGGGACGCGAATCGAGAGCAGCGCCGTTCCGGCCGCCCACAGGACGAGGGCGATGGACGGCGCGATGCGCAGCCACGGAACGCCGAACGGGCCGGTGGCGGGGGCGGATGGCGGGTCGGCGGAACGCGCGACATCGGTCTGGTGGCGGTCGTGTGCAGTCGAGAGGAGCAGCTCGGCGCCGAACTGGAGGAGGAGCGCGAAGCTCAGCGCCTTCATTGCCAGCTGCAGCCAGAGCAGCAGCTCGATGAGCGAGGCGGGCAGGAAGCCCGACTGGATCGGCACGAAGAGGTAGCCCCACTCGACGAAGGCGTGGAGCAGGCCGAACGCCGCGAGCCACGGCAGCGCGCGGGCCAGCGCCAGGCGGCTGCGCTTGCGGCTCTGGAGCGCGATCGCCAGCCCCATGACGAAGAAGACCTGGCCGTAGACCGACAGCACGATGATGCGGTTCGTCTCGAAGAGATCAGCGAGCCAGGCGGTCATGCCGATGATGGTAGCGATCAGTCGGCGGGCCAGCCCTCGACGATGAGGTTCGCGACGAGGGCGGTCCAGCCGGCCTGCGCATCGGCCCCAAGCCCTTCGCCGGTTTCCGCGTCGAAGTACTCGTGGAGCCGGCCAGTCGCCTCCCAGTCGGTCTCCACCATCTCGACCACCCGCTCGCGAAGGTCGGCGGCGAGCGCCGGATCGTGCTCGACCACCGCCCCGATGATCAGGTAGTTCAGCGGCAGCCACACCGGGCCGCGCCAGCTCGAGTTCGTCGAGCGCTCGTCGGCGTAGCCGGGGCGGTAGAGGACCGAGTCCGCGGCGGTGCTGCGGATGCCGTACGGCGACAGGAAGGCGCCCTCGTCGCGCAGCGCGTCGAGCACGGCGTCGACTCGCTCCTCGGGCACGATGCCCGCGATGAGCGGCACCAGGCCGGAGTACGACCTCGTCCGGATCGGGGCCACGCCATCGTCGTTGCGGTCCAGGTAGAACTGCTCGTCCGCGTCCCACAGGACCTCGTTCACGGCAGCGGCGATCTCGTCGACCTCTGCCCGGAAGCGCGCCGAGGCCTCGGCGTCGCCGAGCTCGTCCGCGATCAGGGCCAGGTGGCGCGCCGAGAAGGCCATCCACCCGGAGGCATCGGCCTGCGCCTGTCCCGCGCCGCGCGGCAGGTTGTCCATGCCGCAGAAGCCGCAGGTGAAGAGCCCGCGCGGTTCGACGGCCAGCGCCGACCACCAGTAGTCGTGCAGGGCCACGAGCCCGGGGTAGACATCGGCCAGGAAGTCGTCGCCGGCACCGGCCAGGTGGATGCGCCACGCGGCCCACGCGAAGACCGGCGGGCATTCGTCGGCCATGACCCACTCGGCGCACGGCAGGTGCCCGTCGGGCTGCTGCCAGCGGTCGCTGAAGAGGAACCGCAGCTGGTCGGCGGCGAGCTGCGGGTCGATGAGCGTGGCGACGACGGCCTGGAAGCCGGTGTCCCAGGTTGCGAGCCACGGGAACTCCCACTTGTCGGGCATGACGAGGACGTCGTGGGCGTCGACCCGGCCCGCCCAGTCGGGGTCGTAGGAGCTGGTGCCGTCCCAGGCGTAGAGGCTCTGGTTCCAGAGCGTGCTCATGAGCGCCTGGCGGAAGAGCGGCTCGTGCGCCGTCACCTGGCCCGTGAAGAGCGTGGCCGCCTCGTCCTCCCGGAATGCCAGGACCGATGGCGCACGCTCGCGCAGCTCGCGTGCGCGCGTCTCCGCCGCCTCGGCGGCATCCGCCTCGGCCCAGCCGAAGCTCACCATCCGGGTCTCCGCCGGGCCGAGCTCG
>DAINOY010000026.1:0-11173 GCA_036743735.1 Chloroflexota bacterium | reverse complement strand
AGAACGTGTCATGTGCGGCGGTGATCACGACCTGAACGGAGCCACGATCACCGGCGAACTGCCCGCTGGTGGGGGGCCAGTTGACGACCATCGACGTTCCGTCGGATTGGGCCGAGCAACCCGTATTGGAGGCGTTGAAGAAGCCGTTCATCAGCGCGTAATGGCACGCGGCACTCCAGCCATTGCCCGAGTCATAGCTCTGGACGCCCGTCACTGGATCGGGCTCACTGATGAACCGTGCAGCTGCCAGGGCGGCCGGATCCGCCGCGTTCTGTTCCTGGCGACGCAGCATCCACGAGAATCCGAGGTCAATCGCGAGAGCCGCGATGCCGATCAGCACGATCATCGCGGCCGCAACCATGAACAGGACCTGTCCGCGTTCAGCCGATCGTCGAGACGACGCGTTCATTGTTGGTACTGCAGTCCTTCCACTACGGCCGCTGAGATGGTCACGTGACGCGGGATCAGCAGAAACCCCGAAAGGGGCGGTTGCCAGTCATAGCAGGTCAACACGGTCACCTGGTTCGAGTTGCTGGCATTCGCTTTCGCAAAGCTGCTCGCCATGTCATTGCTCGCGGTTGTCAGGGGGAATGGCTGGGTGCAGTCGATCGTGATGGGTTGGGGTTTCGTGTCGGAACCGCATGCATACGCGGTCGTCGTCACACCGCTCTGCGGGTAGATTTCGTACAGGGACGGAGCCATGACATTGCGATCGTGGCAGGGCAGCCATCCGTAGACGGGCACGCTGCAGTCGCGGAACTCATTTGGATTTCCTGTCAACGGGTCCAGCGCAACCTGGTCGTACGCCGCCCAGCCGCCTGCGGTGTCCTTCGTCCAGTAGCCGGACCAGCAAGCTGTCGTACGAACCGCACCGGCCGAGAGTCCGAACACCGCCTGCCGTGCACTCGCCGACATGAGCGGCCACCGAGCAGCCGGAGCGTCACAGGCGTAGTAGCTATTCGGCGCCGGCAGCAGGCCCGAGCCCGGTTGACGGTTCGACACGGTCGGGCATTGAGCGGTGGCGCTATGCACGGCGGCGTACCGCGCACCCTCCCTCGCTGCATTGGCAATCTGCTGCTGGTAGAAGATGCCGATGCCCAGAATGACGATGCCGAAGACGACCATGCACAGCAGCGGCATGATCAAGGCGGTCTCTACGAGCGTCTGCCCCCTGATGGACCGTGATCTCAACACGTTGACACCGGGCCTGGTGGACAGTCGAGGACGAAGAAGCGGGTCCGCTGCAGCCAGACATCGCCGAGATTCAGGCCCTGGCCAAACGGCAAGCTCACGTGCAGATTGAAGAGCGTCGTGAACCTGTAGCAGATCCGCAGCTCGACGGCGTGACTTGCGATATCGCCGGCCGATGCCGCCGTCCAGGCGGCCCCGAGCTCAGTGCACTCCGCAGGGATGGAGGCGTCAAAGCCCGGAATGGCTTCGCCGCACCGAGTATCCATCCCGTCGTGCACACAGGCGCGGATCGCCGGCATGCCCTGGCATGTCCCATCGGCTGGCTCAAATGCCGTATTCGGCAACACGCGCGCCTGCTGACAGGCTGCGAGGCCGGCCACGGCATGCAGATTGTCGTAGTAGCCGTCGAGCTTTGATGGATCTGTCGGTGGCTTGTTTCTGAGGCGCTCCAGCGCAGCGGCCTCGGCTCCGTTACGAGCAGCACCCTCGATGGTTATGCCCGCCTGAAACACCCTCCCGAAGTCCGCGACGCCAAGCAGGAGGACAAGGAGCATCGGGAGGACGAGGGCGAACTCGACGAGCGACTGGCCGCGCGGCGAAGTCGGCCGGTGAGGCCATCGGGACTTGCGCTGTCGTGATCGATTGGGCACGGCTCCCCCTGGATCGGCCGGGACCTTGGGGCAGCAGTCGGGACCGCGGAATCAGTGGCTGTCTTCGCTTATCGACCAGTACCGTAGTACCGGTCCTGGACCATGACCATCGGTCTGACCCTGCTTTGGTGCGGGCCTGCACCGAGTTCGGTGAGCGGTGCTGGCGGCTTCGGGACCGTGCGTCGTGGTTCGGGGTGGACTTGGGAGGTTAGCCGCGCGGCCTTGCAGCCAACCTTGCATGCGGCCGGTAGGCTGGACGGATGAGCGAACGCGTGCTCGTCCTGCCCCGGGACCGCGTGCCGGGCGGGTGCGACTTCACCGGGGTTCGACAGGCGACCGATGCCGACGTTGCGGAACTGCAGACCGCGATTGCCGAGCACGGTCGCTATCTCGACCGTCCCGACGCCGAGGCGGATCCGAGCATGAAGCAGCTGATCCCGTACGTCGTCGTGCGAGATGGGACCGATGTCTTCCTCATGCGTCGCACGAACGCCGGTGGCGATGCGAGGCTGCACGGCAAGGCTTCGATCGGTGTCGGCGGTCACCTCAACCCGGTCGATGACGGCGACGACCCGCTGATGACCGGGCTCGATCGCGAGTGGGCCGAGGAGCTCGATGCCGATTTCGAGCCGAGCTTCGAGCTGCGCGGGTTCCTGAACGACGACACGAACGACGTCGGGGCCGTGCACCTTGGCGTCGTGTTCGAAGTACAGGCCGCCGGTCGTCCGGTCGAGGTTCGCGAGCACGAGAAGCTTTCCGGCTCGTTCGTGGCCCCGACCGAGCTCAGCGAGGCCTACGACCAGCTCGAGACGTGGTCGCGCCTGGTCGTCGACGCGCTGGCGCTGCGACCCTGGCAGCCGGAGAGCGCCTGACCCCGGCGGCTGGGGCGGACCCGAAACCGGTCGCGGATATACTCAGGCCATGGTCCCGTCACGCTCCGCCCTGCGTGGGGCGGGCTCGACCCGAGGCAGCCGGCGGCGAACGATTCGGCGTGGTGTGGCGGCGATCTGCCTCCAGCTCGGCATCCTGGCGCTCGTGGCGCCTGCCGCGGCGAATGGTGACCACGTCGCGCGGCTCAGCGTCGTGGGGGTCATCGACCAGATGAACGCGGCGTTCGTCGATGAGGGGCTGCGCTACGCCGGTGATGCCGGCGCGGCCGCCGCGATCGTCGAGATCGACTCGCCGGGCGGCGACCTGTCGAGCATGGACGCCATCATCAAGTCGATCCTGGGTTCGCCGGTGCCGGTCATCACCTACGTCACGCCGGCAGGCGCACGTGCCGGATCCGCGGCGACGTTCATCACCCTCGCGGGTGACGTGGCCGCCATGACGCCGTCGACGAACATCGGTGCCGCGTCGGTGATCAGCAGCACTGGCGAGGATCTGCCGACGACGCTCGAGGAGAAGGTCACGAACGATGCCGTGGCGCGGATCCGTGACCTCGCCGAGCGGCAGGCACGGAACGCCGACTGGGCGGAGTCAGCGGTTCGCGAAGCGGCCAGCATCAGCGCCGCGCAGGCGGTCGCGATGGAGCCACCGGTGGTCGACCTGCTGGCGCCGGACGCCCAGGCGCTGCTCGAGGCGGTCGACGAGGGCGAACGGGCGGACGGCCACCCGTACCGGTTCCAAGGTGAGCCGCTGCCGCGCCTGGCGGATCTGCCGATCCGGGACGTGACGATGAACATCGGTCAGCAGTTCCTCCACGCGCTGTCGGACCCGAACATCGCCTTCATCCTCTTCACGATCGGCTTCTACGGCATCGTGGCCGAGCTCTTCCACCCGAACTTCTTCTCCGGCATCGCCGGCGGGATCGCCATCGTGCTGGCGTTCATCGGCTCCAGCAGCCTCCCGCTCAACCTGGGCGGCCTGCTCCTCCTGCTGGGTGGGCTCTCGCTGCTGGCGCTCGAGGTCACCGTCACGAGCTACGGCCTCCTGACGATCGGCGGGATCGTGTGCCTGGTCCTTGGCGCCTTCGCCCTCTACACGGCGCCGGAGCCAGGGGACTCGATCCAGGTCTCGGTGAGCCCGTGGCTCGTGGCCGGGATCGTGGCCGCGATCCTGGTCGTCCTCATCTTCGTGGCGCGCGAGGCGGTCCTGACCTACCGCCGTCGCTCCCCGGAGCCGATGACCGCGCTCGTGGGCGCGAGCGGCACAGCCCAGACGCTCATCGCCCCGAAGGGGATCGCCTATGCTGGCGGGGAGTCGTGGTCGGCGCGGAGCGCGAGTGAGATCGCACCGGGGAGTCCCGTCCGAGTCACGGGCGTCGACGGACTCGAGCTCATCGTGGAGCCACTCGCCGGCGGATCGGCGGGCACAACGGAGGAATCGTCAGGGTCATGAACGATCTGGTCCCGCTCATCGCGGTCATCATCGGCGTCGCGATCCTGCTCTGGATCATCTTCTCGATCGTGCACATCGTGCGCGAGTACGAGCGCCTGGTCGTGTTCTTCTTCGGCCGGCTCCAGGGCTCACGCGGACCGGGCATCGTGCTCCTCATCCCGTTCGTCCAGCAGGCGGTCAAGGTCGACCTGCGCGAGCGCTTCCTGGAGGTGCCGCAGCAGACCTGCATCACCAAGGACAACGCGCCCATCAACATCGACTTCCTCGTCTACTCCAAGGTCTTCCAGCCCGATGTCACCGTCACTGCCGTGACCGACTTCACCGGCGCATCACAGGCGCTTGCCGCCACGACGCTGCGGGCCGTGATCGGCGACATTCCGCTGGACGACGTGCTCGCCAAGCGCGAGGAGATCAACCACATCCTGCGCGCCAAGCTCGACGAGGTGACTGAGCGCTGGGGCGTGAAGATCACGAGCGTGGAGATCCGCGAGATCGTGCCGCCGCGCGACATCCAGGAGGCGATGAACCGCCAGATGAGCGCCGAGCGAAATCGGCGCGCGGTGATCACGGAGTCGGAAGGCACCCGGCAGGCGACGATCAACGTCGCCGAGGGCGACAAGCAGTCGAACATCCTGCGGGCCGAGGGCGAGCGACAGTCCCAGATCCTGCGGGCCGAAGGCTTCAGCAACGCGCTCCAGACGATTTTCGCCGCCGCGCGGGGGATCGACGACAAGACGATGGCGCTCCAGTACCTCGAGGCCCTGAAGTCGCTGGCGGCGGGGGAGAGCACGAAGTGGATCGTGCCAATGGAGCTCTCCGAGCTGACGCGCCCCATCAGCACGCTCATGCGCGCCGTCGACCAGCCGGTGGCTGGATCGGGCTCGGCTGTGGCGCGACCCTCGTCGGGCGCTCCGGGCGAGGGCGCCTGATCCCCCGGACCACCCGATGACCGCGCTCGGCGTGTGCCCGCGAAGCATCGCGACCTGGATCGGCCGCCTTGTCGGGCTTGCCGCTGCCGTCTACGTCGCGTTCGTCTCGGTCGAGGGCTCTCGACGCCTCGTCCGCCCCGGCCGACGCCCGTTGGAGGCGCTCGAGGGCGGTCCGGCGACGCCGGCTGACCTGGGGCTTGCATACGAGGAGGTCAGCTTCGAGACGGAGGACGGCATCCGCCTGGCGGGCTGGCTCATCGCTGCCGGGCGCGAGACACGCCGCGCGGTGGTGCTGCTCCACGGCTTCAGCTGGAATCGGATCCCGGACCTGACCGAGTTCGTGCCGTGGCTGCAGCCGGAGTACCACGTGCTCCAGTTCGACTTCCGCGGGCACGGCGAGAGCGGTGACGCGCCGATCACGCTCGGTACCGCCGAGCGGCGCGACGTGGTCGCCGCCGTGCGGTTCATGGAGTCGCGCGGCTATGGCCCGATCGCGCTCATGGGCCTCTCGATGGGTGCCTCGGCCGGGATCATGGCGGCGGGCGACCTGCCGGTCGCCGCGGTCGTCGCGGACGCGCCGTTCGCCGAGCTCCACAACCCGGTCGAGAACCGGATGCGCGAGCTGCGTTACCCGCTCGCCGGCATCGGGTCGCGCATCGTCGTCCTGGCTGCGGCGCTGCGCGCCCGGATCCGCCTGGTGCAGCCGATCGAGCGCGTGGCGGCCATCAGCCCGCGCGGGCTGCTGCTCATCGCCCCGCGGGAGGACCGGCTGACGAGCTGGACCCAGTCGCAGCGCCTGTACGACGCGGCTCGCGAGCCCAAGGAGCTGTTCGTGGTGCCAGGCGCCGAGCACGGTGTGGCGCGGCAGCAGGCGGGCGACGAGTACGTGCGCCGTGTCCTTGCCTTCCTCGAGCGGTTCATGGGCCGGAACGGGCCGCATCGGTCTCAGGAAGCGCCGGGCTGACTGCTAGAATCGCGGCCACTTCATCCGCCAGGGGACGTTGATGGCTGCCACGAAGGTCCTCGTCGTCGACGACGATCTCAACATCCAGCGCGTGCTGGTCTTTGCCCTCAAGCAGGAGGGCTACGAGGTGATCGTCGCCTCCGACGGCGCGGCGGGCGTCGAGCTGGCGAGCTCGGCGGGGCCGGACCTGATCCTCATGGACGTGGCGATGCCAAAGCTCGACGGCTACGCCGCCACGCAGCAGATCCGCAAGACGGAGGGCCGCGGCGCGCGCGTCCCGATCATCATGCTCACCTCCGAGGCGGACGTCGAGCAGCGCGTCCGAGGGCTGCGCGCCGGAGCGGACGACGACATCGTCAAGCCGTTCCATCCGCTCGAGCTCATGGCCCGGATCAAGGCTCTCCTGGCGCGGGCCGGCGGGAACGTGGTCGTGGGCACAGGGCAGGGATCCGCGACGCTCGGACAGCTCTGCGTCTTCTATGGCGCCAAGGGCGGCGTGGGGACCACCACGATCGCGATCAACACCGCCATTGCCCTGGTCCGCGAGGTGAAGCGGCGCGTCTGCCTCTTCGACGCGAACCTCCAGTTCGGCGACCTGCGCGTCTTCCTGGACCTGGGGCTCGACAAGCCATCCGTCGTGAACGCCATCACTGAGCCGGACCTGGACGCCGAGCTGCTGCGCAAGATGGTGGTCTCGCACCACACCGGCGTGGACCTGCTCCTGGCGCCGCCGTCGCCCGAGGCGGCAGATCTCGTGGCGGAGCGGCAACGATCCGACCCCGGCTCACTGACGAACCTGCTGAACCTTGCGCGCCGGGCGTACGACTATACGTTCGTCGACATGGCCAAGACGATCGACGATTTCAACCTCCAGCTCTTCGACGAGGCCGATGTCATCTTCGTCGTGATGACCGCCGACCTGTCCTGCCTGAAGAACGTCCGCCTCGTGCTCGAGACGATGGACTCGCTCGGCTACCCGCGCGACAAGATGCAGCTGGTCCTCAACCGATCGAACGCGTACACCGGCATCAACGTCGCGAACGCCGAGTCGGCGCTGGGACGGCAGATCGACTACCAGGTCATCAACGAGTACCGCGGCGCGATCGGTGCGCTCAACTCGGGCGAGCCGTTCATGTCGTCGCGGCCCGATGGACCCCTCGGCCGCAGCGTCACCGATTTCGCGCGCGCCGTCGACAAGGCCATGGCCGCCGAGGTCGTCGCGGCTCGGTCCTGAGTGCGCGCTGCTCGCTCAGCGAGCACACCTTCACGGGAGGTGGCGATCCTGCGCGGGGCGGCTCGGCGAGCGAGCACACCGTCACGCGAAGCGCCGCTGCCGCGCAATCCGGATCGCTGAGGGAACACAGCGCCAGGGAATCGGCCCGCGCGAGCTGGATCCGTCCGGCAGCGTGGAGCGCGGGCAGCCCGGTAACTGGCGACTAACGGCCCGATAAGCGCCTCCGGCTAGCGTGGCTGGCGCCGGTCGCCGCTGGTAGTTGGGAGGCGAGCAGGCAGGCGGCCGGCACTGCCTCGTGTTTCCGCTGCGAGCCTCCCGCAGGGAGCTGCCTGTGCTGGCCCGATGCCTCAGCGCGTCCATCCTCGGCGTGGACGGCGCCCTCGTGACGGTGGAGGTCGACGTCGCCTTCGGACTGCCCGGTCTCACGATCGTCGGTCTTGCCGGCAGCGCCGTTCTCGAGTCGCGGGAACGGGTGCGGAGCGCGATCCGCAACGCCGGCTTCGAGCTTCCGGCGCGGCGCATGACGGTGAACCTCGCGCCGGCGGATCTGAAGAAAGAGGGCACGGCGCACGACCTGGCCATTGCCGTCGGCATCCTCGTGGCCTCGGACCAGCTCACGCTGCGCCGACCCGACATCGCGCTCCTGGGGGAGCTGGCGCTCGACGGCCAGCTCCAACCGATCCCGGGCGTGATCGCCCTGGTCGATGCCGCCCGCCGGGCAGGGATCCGTGAGGCGATCGTGCCCGCGGCCAACGGCGTCGAGGCCGCGGTGGTGAGCGGCGTCACCGTGCGTCCGGCAGCGACGCTCGGCGCGGCGGTCTCGCACCTGGCCGGGGTGGCGGAGCTGCCGGTGGCCGCGCGCCAGCCGATCGTTGCCGAGCCGCCGGGTCCGGAGCTGCCAGACCTCGAGGAGGTCATCGGTCAGTCGATGGCCCGCCGTGCCGTGGAGATCGCCATGGCGGGGCGGCATGCCATCGCGCTGTGCGGGCCGCCCGGCGTCGGGAAGACGCTGATCCTGCGCGCCGCGCTGGGACTGATGACCCAGCTATCCAGCACCGAAGCGGTCGAGGTGAGCCGGATCTACTCGGTGGCAGGGCTGCTCGACCGTCGACGCCCGGTCTCGGTGAATCGCCCGATCCGCGCGCCGCACCACACCGTCTCGACCCAGGGGCTTATCGGCGGCGGGCCGCAGGTCCGTCCCGGCGAGGTGAGCCTGGCGCATCGCGGCGTGCTGCTCCTGGACGAGCTGCTCCAGTTCCGTGCTGATGCGCTCGAGGCGCTGCGCCAGCCGCTGGAGCTCGGGACGGTCACGATCGCGCGTGCCGACGGTGCGCTCAGCTTGCCCGCTCGGTTCCAGCTCCTCGCCGCGTTCAACCCGTGCCCATGCGGCTGGCGAGGCGGCAACGACGCGGCGTGCACGTGCGAGGAGGTCGCCGTGCGGCGCTACGTGGCGCGCCTGAGCGGGCCGCTTCGCGACCGGATCGACCTGTTCGTGACCTTGGGCCGCGCGGCGTTCGGCACCGGACGCGACGGCGTCGAGCCGACGCGGGTCGTGGAAACCCGGGTGCGGCGCGCGGTCGAGCGCCAGCTGGAGCGCCAGGGGCGACCGAACGCCGAACTGCCGCTCACCGAGTTGTTCGAGCATGGGATCGACCGTGGCGTGCCGGCTCGGCTCGAGTCGCTCGGCCGGCGGCTCGGTGTTTCGCGACGACGGTTGCTGCTCGCGATGCGCGTGGCACGCACCGTCGCCGACCTGGAGGGACTCGAGCGAGTGAAGGCGGTCCACGTCGACGAGGCGCTGACCTACCGCCCGGGGCGGGTGGCCGCGTGATCGGCGTCGGGGCGCGGCGGGACCCGCAGCCGCGAGAGGAACCGCTGAACGGCGCATCCGCGGATCGCCCGACGCCCGCCGGCGCGGGCTGGCGGGCGCTCGACATGCGCGCCATCGACATCGGGACTGATCGGCCGTACTGGATCGCGCTGCACGCGCTCCCGGGCATGGGTCCGGTGACCTTCGCGCGGCTGCTGCACCGCTTCGGCACGGCCCGAGGAGCGTGGGCGCAGGGCGAGCGGCTGATCGGCGAAATGCCGCGTCCCGGCCCAACGAGCCACGCGGTGCTGCAGAGGCTCATGCGCGAGGGCGCCGAGGCGGTCGCCCGACGCGTGAGCCGACTGACGATGGCGGCTGGTGGCTCCATCGTCACCGCGGCGGAGCCAGCCTATCCGCGTGCCCTGACGGAGGTTGATCCGAGGCCGGCGGTGCTTCACGTGGCCGGTGATCTCACGGCGCTTGATGAAGATTGCGTGGCCATCGTTGGGACCCGGCGAGCGAGCGGCTACGGGCTGTCGACCGCCAACCACATCGCCGACGAGCTCGCTCGTGCCGGAGCGGTGATCGTCAGCGGCCTGGCCCTCGGCATCGACGGCGAGGCGCACCGCGCAGCGATCGCGGCCGGCGGTCGGACTGTGGCGGTCCTGCCCTCCCCGCTGGGCCGCATCTACCCGCCGCGTCACCGCGAGCTGGCCAGGCAGCTGGTTGCCACCGGGGGAGCGCTGATCAGCGAGATCGGTCCGGGGCAGTCCACGGGTCGACCCGATTTCGCACGCCGCAACCGGATCATCGCCGGTCTGGCGAGGGCGGTGGTTGTCGTCGAGGCGCCGAACCATTCCGGGGCTCTGCTGACGGCGAGCGCGGCGTCGGCCTATGGCCGTGAGATCCATGCCGTCCCCGGCCCCGTCGATTCGCTCGGCTCCGAGGGCCCAAATCGGCTCATCGCGGACGGGCAGGCCGAGATCGTGACATCGGCTGCGTCGCTGGTGCTTCGGGTTGGTCTGCGCCGTCCGGCAGGCCCGGTGAGCGTCGCCGCCCTGTCCGAAAGCGAGGGCCTGGTGCTCAGTGCGCTGCTTCGCCGCAGCGCGTCGATCGAGGAGTTGATTGGACCGACGCGGCTGCCACCGGGGGCGCTGGCCGGGACGCTGACCATGCTCGAGGCACGGGGCCTCGTCACCTCCTACGGTGGGGTCACGTTCCATCCCACGGTCGAAGCGCGCCGCATCGGGATGCGCGAGCCGCGCGACGGCGAGCGTGGCCGTGCCTGACACGCTGGGACGATCGGGCTATACTGCCGCGGACCCGAAGGGGTCTGTTCGCAGCGTGCCCGCGGACGACAACCCCCAACAGGAGCCCCCGTCTATTGCGTTCGATCCGAAACGTTAGTGCGGTGCTTGCCGCCCGATTCGAATCGCTGCCCGCTCGTATCAGTCGACACCGCGCCGCCTCACGGACCACCGTGGTGGCGGTCGCACTGGCCATCGTGCTCGGTCTCTCACAGCAGGCCGTCAGCCAGGCCAGCCGGCCACTGAACGAGGTCGCTCCGACCTCTCTGCTGCCGGCCAACATCGGCGTGGCGATTCCCTCCAACGATGCCATCCGCATCGACTTCGATTCCCCCATGGACCCGACGTCCGTTGACGCTGGGCTGCGCGTCTATCCCGAGACCTCCTTCAGCACCACGTGGGCGCCCGACGGGCGCAGCGTCGAGGTGCATCCGAGTGGCCGATGGTCGACCGACCAGCGCTACCTGGTCCTGGTTCCGGCGACCGCCGTGACCGCGTCGGGCGAGACGCTGGGCGATACTGCGCGCTACAGCTTCACGACCCAGACCGCGCCGACCGTCGCGGACTTCCAGGTCGACATCGGCTCGCAGGCCAACCTCAACGTGGCCAAGCAGCCGAAGGCGATGCTCGAGACGCAGCTGACCGCCGATGCCGCCCATCCGGACCCCAGCCCACCGGAGAACACCAAGGCGGAGGTGAGCCGGCGCACCGCCGTCAGTCTCACCTTCACGACGCCCATGGACCAGGC
>DAINOY010000025.1:0-11287 GCA_036743735.1 Chloroflexota bacterium | reverse complement strand
ATGAGCGGTGAGCCCGATGCTCCGGTCTTCGTCCCGAACATCGGCGGCCAGCAGCTCCTGCGCCAGTACGACAGCATCCGCGACGTGCTCAGCTCGGCGCTGATCGTCGATGAGGCAGATGTTGCGGTGATCGGCCGCCGCCTCACCCTCGAGGACGATGACGGCGCCGCCGAGTACGCGCTCGTCATCCCCGGCGATGGTGACCCGGCCAACGGCTGGATCTCTGCGGACTCGCCGGTCGGGCGTGCCGTGCTCGGGCGACGGGTGGGGGAGCGCGTCACCATCAAGGCGCCGGCCGGCGCGCGGATGGCGAAGATCACCAAGGTCGCCTGAGCGATCGCTTCAGGCGTCTCCGACCTCGGGCGACGGCGCCATGAACCGATAGCCGATGCCGCGCTCGGTGCGGATGAAGCGCGGTCGTGCCGGGTCGTCGTGCAGCTTCTCGCGCAGGCGCCGCACGTAGACCCGCAGGTAGTCGAGCTCGTCGACGTACTCGCGGCCCCAGACGCGGGCGAGCAGCGTCGCGTGCGGCACGATCCAGCCCGCATTCCGCGCCAGGTGCTCCAGCAGTCGATACTCGGTCCGCGTCAGGGGCACGTGCTCACCGTCGAGCCGTGCCTCCTGCGCGTCGAAGTCGATCTCGAGCGGTCCCGAGCGAAACGCCGGAACCCGCTGCTTCGGCGCCTTCAGGTCGAGCCGCCGCAGGACCGCGCGCACCCGGGCGAGCAGCTCGAGGTGATCGAACGGCTTCGTGATGTAATCGTCGGCGCCGAGCTCGAGGCCCTTCACCTTGTCCGCCACGTCGTCGCGGGCGGTCAGCATGATGACCGGCACCTCGCTGAAGGTGCGCAGCTCGCGGAGGACGTCGTAGCCGTCACGGCGCGGCAGCCCGACGTCGAGCAGGACGAGGTCCGGGCGCGACTCCTCCACGAGCCGGAGTCCATCGTCGCCGTTGGATGCGGCGAGCAGCTCCACCTCGCGCCACTGGAGTGCGAAGCCGAGCCGAACCGACTCGACGATGTCCTGGTCGTCGTCGATGATCAGGATCTTCATGCCGATCCTTCCGCCTCGGCGTCCGCCTCATCCTCGCCGGCCTCCGGCTCTTGGGCGACGCGTCGGCCGGTGCGGGGGCCGCGCGCCGGCAGCACGAGGCGGAAGGTGGCTCCCGCGCCGCGCGCGCTCTCGACCTCGATGTGGCCGCCGTGCGCCTGGGCGATCGCCAGGGCGGTGGGCAGTCCGAGCCCCGTCCCGGAGCGCTGCATTCCTTCCTCTCCCACGAAGAAGCGCTCGAAGAGCCGTGGCTGATCGTCGGCTGCGATGCCCGGTCCCGCGTCGACCACCGTCCACGTCACCTCGTCGCCCCGCGCCGCCACGCCCACGACGATCTCGCCGCCGGGCGGGCTGAACTTCTGGGCGTTCGAGACGAGGTTGAGGAGCGCCTGCTCGGTGCGACGGGCGTCCGCCGAGACGAAGACCGGCTCATCCGGCAGGTCGAGGTGGATCGTCTGCTCCGCGGCCGCGGCCAGCGGGCCGATCGCCGCCGCCGCGCTGGTGGCGAGCCGCCGTGCGTCGACGCGACGGCGGCGGAGCGCGACGCGGCCGGAGCGGAAGCGGGCCAGGTCGAGCACGTCGCCGAGCAGTCGCTGCATCCGATCGGAAGCGCGGGCGATCGTCGACAGGAGCCGCTGCCGCTCCTCGTCGCTGGGCGAGAGCGCCGGGTCGAGGAGCAGGCCGATGCACGTGCGCAGCGAGGTGAGCGGTGTCCGGAGCTCGTGCACGATCGTCGCGAGCATGTCGGTGCGCAGGCGCTCGAGCTCCGCCAGACCGACGAGTGCCTCGGGGCGGGCGAGCTCGGCATCCGCGATGCGCTGCCCCAGGCTCGTGGGCACGTAGCGCGGCTCGTCGCCCTCCACGCTGGACGGGCGGACAAGGCCCAGCTCCGCGAGGCGCGCCAGCTGGCTGCGCGCCCCGTCGACGCTCAGCTCGAGGCCGCCGCCACTCGCCCGCTCAGCCACGTCCCGGGCGAAGCTGCCCGTGTCGTCGAGCGTCGTCAGGATCGCCATGCCGAGCAGGTCTGCGGAAACGGGTTGCGTGCGCCGGCCGTCCACGACCCGAGGATACCGGTCAGGCGCTCCTCGGAACGAAGGCGACGCAGCAGAACCCCGGCTGCGGGTCCAGGACCGGCTCGAGGTCCGTGACGCCGGCGCCGCTCACGATCCCCTCGGCCATCGCGAGGTTCGTGCCGCAGACGAGCGGGCGGTACGTGTCGACGAGGGCGTCGAACGGGCAGTTGCGCAGACGGATCGTGCCGGTCGCCTCGAGGTGTGGCTCGTAGCCGCCAGCCTCCAGCGCTGACATCAGCCGGCCCTCTGGCGCGCGTCGCCGCGACTCGCTGCCAAGCTCCTCGCCCATGCGGCGTGCCGCCTCGGCGAGCGGCGGCGGGGCCGAGCCATCGCCCAGCGTCTCGAGCGCCGAGGCGAAGAGCTGCGCGACGCGTTCGTAGCGACGCTCCGGGAGCGTGATCGCGAAGTCGTGATCGGCTCGCCAGTAGACGCGCGCCGGTCGCCCGGCCCCGGGCCCCGTACGGCCGCTGAGGCGCTGGTAGCCCGCGTCGAGGAGTCCGCCAGCGGCGAGCCGATCGAGGTGGAAGGTCGCCAGGGCTCGTGTGATCCCCAGCGCCTTGGCAGCCTCCTCGCGCCCCGCCGGGCGCGCCTGGGCGACGACCCAGTCGTAGAGCTCGCGCCGCACCGGCTCGTCGAGCAGGCCGATCGCCGCCAGGGTTGCGTCGCGGTTCGGCTGATTCATCGGTCCTTCCACTCTATCAGGCGAATCTACTGCCAATACATTGACAGCCGATGCGCGCATGGTGTATCACTAGCACATGCTGATGATAGAACAGGGTCGCCGGTTTCCGCCACTCGCCCGCATCGGGCTCATCGTCATGCTCGTGGGTGCCGTGACGGAGATCGCGATGAGCCTCACGGCTTCGCCGCATGCGATGCACGCGATGCACCAGGCGAGCGGCCTGGGCCACATCGGCCATCTGGTCGCGCTCGCCGGCATGGTCCTGGTCCTTGCCGGCGTCGTCACCTTCGGCGTTCGGCGTCAGCAGAGCGGCCGCGCTTCCGCGGTGATCGACAGTGGAGGTCTCGAGACCAATGCCCATCGGTGATTTCATCAACTTCATCCCGCCCTGGGGGTTCCTGCTCATCCACCTCGCCGCATTCGCCATTGGCGCCTACTTCGCCTGGCGCAGCTTCGACAGCGGCTCGTCGACCCTCGGCTGGGGATTTTCGCTCTACGCGCTGGCCGAGATCAGCTACATGACGTACCACATCGACGCGACGACCTTCCTCTTCGCCCACACGATCAGCGAGGTCCTCGACCTGGTGGCCTTCGTCCTCATCTTCGTCGCGGTGACCCGCACGGCCACATCGACCCTGAGCGGAGCTGGGCAGCGGGCGTGAGGTTCCGTTCGACGTACGTGGTGGGGCCGCTGCTCGGCGCCGCGCTGCTGCTCTCAGGCTGCGCGAGCCAGGCCGCCGCAGAACCGGTGGCCACCGACCACGTCGACATGCCGCCCTCCTACAAGTTCGTGCCAGAGGCGATCACCGTCGTGGACGGCACCACGGTGACCTGGACCAACAGCGACAACTTCACCCACTCGGTGCGGTTGATCGATGACGGCGGCGACGTGATGGTCGTCAAGCCCGGCGAGAGCGTGAGCTACACGTTCACGGGCGTCGGCGAGCACAAGTACGACTGCTCGTTCCATCCGCAGGACATGAAGGGCGTGGTGATCGTCACCGCGAGCTGACCCCGCATCGCGGGCCGGTGGGCCACGCAACCGATCAAACGGCCGACCGGCCACGCAACCCGATCCCAAGCAACCAACCGAGGAATCCATGACGCTCACGCACGAACACACCAACGGGAACGGCACGAGCCACCCGGACCTGTCCGGCGGCCCGGCCACGCCGTGGCTGGCCGAGGCCGTCCACGCGATCGACCCCGAGCAGCGCGAACGCTACGAGCGCTACCTCGGCGAGATCCTCGGCTCGCTCGGCATGGACCTCGACACGCCCGGCACCGCCGACACCCCACGTCGCTTCCTCCAGGCACTGATCGACGCCACGTCCGGGTATGCCGGCGACCCGAAGCTCGTGACGGTCTTCCCGACCGAGTGCTACGGCGACGCGAGTTGTGAGCTGGCGCAGATCGTCGAGGGACCGATCCCGTTCTTCTCACTCTGCGAGCACCATGCGCTGCCGTTCTTCGGGCAGGCCTACGTCGGCTACGTGGCGCACGACCAGATCATTGGCATCAGCAAGCTGACTCGGCTGGTGCGCGTCCTGACCCGGCGCTTCGGTGTCCAGGAGCGCATGACGCACCAGATCGCGCAGTCGCTCTCCGAGCTCCTGAACGCGCACGGCGTCGCGGTCTACATGGAAGCGGACCACCTCTGCACCCAGATGCGCGGCGTCCGCGAGGATCACGCCACCACACGCACGACCGGCTATCGCGGCGTCTACGAGACCGATCCCGCGCTGCGGCGCGAGTTCTTCGAGGTCGCCGGTATCCACCGCGGCGCCCGCTGATGATCGCCGCGCCGCCTCGCTCGCTCACCGGTCCGGCGCTCGTGCCGCTCCTCGTGGCCGATGCGCCACGGCGCCCGGCGCGCGGCGGCCTTCCCGTCGAGCTCAGCGCTCGCTACGGCAGCGACCTGTGGATCCCGCTGCGCGAGGATCGGCCCACGGTCGTCGCGAACTTCGTCTCGACGCTCGACGGCGTCGTCTCGTACGCCACGCCGGAGGCCGCCGGAGGCGGTGAGGTGAGCGGCTTCTTCGAGCCGGACCGCTTCGTGATGTCGTTGCTCCGTGCGTTAGCCGATGTGGTGCTCGTCGGTGCCGGAACCGTACGCGCAGCACCCCACGAGGCCTGGACTCCGGCCTTCGTCCATCCGCCGAGCGGCGCGTCGGTCGCGCGCCTGCGCCACGAGCTCGGCCTGGCGCCGAACCCGGCGACCGCGGTCGTCACTGCCTCCGGCGAGCTCGATCTCACCCATCCGGGCCTGAGTGACCCGACGGTCGATGTCGTGCTCCTGACCACCGAACGCGGTGCCATGCGTCTCGCGCGACAGCGCGTGCCGGCACACGTGGAGGTGATCACCGCCGGCCGCGACAGCGTCGCGCCGGCCGCGCTGCTCGCGGCGCTCGGTCAGCGCGGCGCCAGGCTGGTGCTCTGCGAAGGCGGACCGCACCTCTTCGGCGAGCTGCTCGGCGAACGGCTCATCGACGAGCTCTTCCTGACGATTGCACCGCAGGTCGCCGGCCGCGGCACGTCGACGCCGCGCCTGGCACTCGTCGAGGGCACCGCCTTCGACGTGGCGGATGCGCGCTGGGGCGACGTCGTCGACCTGCGCCGCTCCGGCAGCCACCTCTTCACCCGATACCGCATCTGACACGTTCCTGCGCCGAGCGGCGGGTCGCCGCCGGGGCCACACCTTCGAAGGAGAGCAACGCCATGACCACGCCCGACTCGGTCCTCATCCTCGGCGGCGGCCTCGCCGGCGCCACCGCCGCCTTCGCGCTGCGCGACAACGGCTTCGCCGGGCGCGTCACGCTCGTCGGCGAGGAGAGCGGCCTGCCCTACGAGCGGCCACCGCTGTCGAAGGGCTACCTTCGCGGCGAGGAGCCGATCGAGAAGGCGCAGGTTCGGTCGAGCAACGACTACGCGACGGAGGGGGTCGAGCTCGTCGCCGGACGCCGTGCACTGACGCTGGACCCGGCGGTCCGCCGCGTCGTGCTGGACGACGGCAGCGAGCTGGGCTACGACGCGCTCCTCATCGCCACCGGCTCGGCGCCGCGGCACCTGGGCGCCACGGCTGCCTACCTGCGTGGCGTGCACTACCTGCGCAACGTCGAGGACGCCGATGCGATCCGAGCCGCCTCGGCAGAGGCCCGCTCCACGGTCGTCGTGGGCGGCGGCTGGATCGGCAGCGAGGTCGCCGCATCGCTGCGACAGCTGGGCCGCGACGTGACCCTCGTCTCCGACGTCGAGCGGCCGCTGCAGCGCGTGCTGGGGCCAGAGATTGCCGAGGTCTACCGCGACCTTCATGCCGAGCACGGCGTCCACCTGCGCCACGGCCTCGTCGCCGCGATCGATGGAGAGGAGCGTGCCGAGGCAGTCGTGCTCTCGAACCGTGAGCGGATCGAGGCGGACCTCGTCGTGGTCGGCATCGGCGCCGTTCCGCGCCTCGAGCTGGCGACCCGCGGTGGTCTCGAGGTCGCCGACGGCGGCATCAAGGTCGACGCGTACCTGCGGACATCGGTCCCGAACATCTACGCCGCCGGTGACGTCGCCGCCGCCTGGCATCCGCGCTACGAGCGACGCGTGCGGGTCGAGCACTGGGACAACGCCATCAGGCAGGGCAAGACCGCGGCGGCGAACATCCTCGGGGCGAACGAGGCGTACGAACGCACGCCGTACTTCTACTCGGACCAGTACGACCTCGGGATGGAATACCGCGGCCTGGCGACGAGCTCGGACGAGGTCGTCGTGCGCGGCGACGTCGCCGCCCGTGAGTTCCACGCCTTCTGGCTCAGCGGCGGCCGGGTCGTCGCGGCGATGAACGTGAACCTGTGGGACGACGGCGACGAGCTTGCGCGCCTCGTCGACACCGGCGCTCGCGTCGACGGTGCCCGCCTCGCTGATCCGCTGGTGCCCCTCGCGGAGGCGGCCTGATGCGCGTGGCGCTCGTCGCCTCGCTCGTCTCGCCCCTGCGCCGCGCGGAGGCGAACGGCCCGCACGCGGTCATCATCGACCTGGCGCGCGGGCTCACCGCGCGCGGCCACCGCGCGGTGGTCTACGCGGCCGCCGGATCGGTGGCCGAGGGGATCGAGATCGTGCAGGTTTTCGTCGACGAGGCCGTGCGCGATGCCGCGGTCCAGGTTGGCGTCGCGGCTCCCTCGGCGGCCACCGAGGCGCTCGATCGTGGCTTCGAGCGCCTCTTCGCGGTCTTGCGCCGCGACGGCCCGGACGTCGTGAGCCAGCACGCCTTCGACGCGGCCGCGCTGCGGCTGGCGGAAGGGCTGCCAGTGCTCCATACGTTGCATCTGCCGCCGGTCGTCCCCGATGTCGTCGCCGCGGCTCGCGCGACGCAATCTGCGCTGGCGACGGTCTCGGCCGCCGCCCGCTCGAGCTGGCGCCGCGCGGGGATTTCCGACCTGGCCGTGCTGCGCAACGGCGTGCCCGATCCGGAGCCCGCCGGCGGCGCGATCGCACCGATCGCGCTGATCGCGGGCCGCATCTCGCCGGAGAAGGGGACCGATATCGCGATCCGCGCCGCGCGCCGCGCCGGATTGGCACCCCTGGTCGTCGGCGACGCCTACGACGAGCGGTACTTCAGCGACGCCGTCGCGCCGCTGCTGCGGCCTGGCGAGTGGGTCGGCGCCGTGCCGCGCGCGATGCTGTACGAGCTGATGGCACGCAGCCGGCTCCTCCTCATGCCGGTCCAGGGCGACGAGCCCTTCGGCCTCGTGGCCGCAGAGGCGCAGATGGCCGGCTGTCCGGTCGTCGCCTACCGGCGTGGGGCGCTGCCCGAAGTCGTGGAGCACGGTGTCGGCGGCTGGCTCGCCGAGCCGGACGACGAGGCCCAGCTGGTTCGCGGGATCGCCACGGTCCGTGGCTTCGATCGAGCCTCGATTCGCCGCCGCGCTCGCCGGCGCCTGGGCGTCGAGCGCATGGTCGATGCCTACGAGCGTGCGCTGTCGGCGATCGCAGCGCGTTCCACTCGCCCGACGGCGCTGCGCCCCGCTGCCGCCGCAGGACCGGCTTCGTTCACGTGTTGTTCATCTGCCTTCATGCCGTCTGTTCGCCGCGGCTGGGAGGCTGATGACGTTGCCGCGCCGGCGCCAGGGCCCTCGGGACCTGGCCTGATGCGAGCTCCATGGCGGTCACCCGGCAGCACTCATGCCGGCACCGGCCGCATCTGCAATTGAGGTCATCGATTCGTGGTCCACGCGCCAGAAGCCCCCAGCGGAACTCCGCTTCCATCCCCGCATGCGGCCGCGCTCGCGCAGTTCGACCGCGCCGCGGAGCATCTCGGTCTCGAGCCGCACCTGCGCGCCATCCTGCGCCAGCCGAAGCGCGAGTGGACCGTCAACTTCCCGGTCCACATGGACGACGGCCAGGTCCGCATCTTCACCGGCTATCGCGTCCAGCACAACGTCTCGCGCGGCCCCGCCAAGGGCGGCATGCGCTTCCATCCGCGCACCGACATCGACGAGGTGCGGGCCCTGGCCATGTGGATGACCTGGAAGTGCGCCCTCGTCAGCGTGCCATTCGGCGGCGCGAAGGGCGGCGTGACGGTCGATCCGCGCGAGCTCTCGACCGGTGAGCTCGAGCGCCTGACGCGCCGCTTCACCGCAGAGCTCCAGAACATCATCGGTCCCGACTCGGACATCCCCGCCCCGGACATGGGCACGAACGCCCAGACGATGGCCTGGATGATGGACACCTTCAGCATGCATCACGGCTACTCGATTCCGGGCGTCGTGACCGGCAAGCCGGTCAGCATCGGCGGATCCGAGGGACGTGCCGACGCGACCGGGCTCGGCATCGTGTACTGCATCGAGCATGCGCTCGACAAGCTGGGGTCGTCTGTGAAGGGCGCGACCGTCGCCGTGCAGGGCTTCGGCAACGTCGGGGAGGCCGCCGCGCGGCTCATCCACGAGCGGGGAGCGAAGCTCATCGGCATCACCGACATCGGCGGCGGCGTCCGCAACCAGGACGGTCTCGATCCGGTGGCGCTGAAGCGGCGGATGCAGGAGACCGGCTCGATCGCCGGCGCGCCGGGGACGCAGCCACTCACGAACGAGGAGCTGCTCGCCATGGAGTGCGATGTCCTGATCCTCGCCGCGCTCGAAGGCCAGGTGACGGCCGAGAACGCCGGGTCCATCCGTGCCCGGGTCCTGGCCGAGGGCGCCAACGGACCGACCCTGCCCGAGGCCGATCCGATCTTGCGCGACAACGACGTGACGGTCATCCCGGACATCCTGTGCAACGCCGGCGGCGTGGTCGTCAGCTACTTCGAGTGGGTCCAGAACCTCCAGTCCCTGCGCTGGCCGGTCGACGAGGTCAACCAGCGCCTGCGCAACGTGCTGCTCGAGGCCTACGACGCGGTCGACACGATGCAGCGCGAGGAGGAGATCGACGCCCGCCTCGCGGCCCATGCCATCGCCGTCGCTCGCGTCGCCCAGGCCGTGCGCATTCGGGGCCAGTACCCATGACCGCCGAAGCCACTCAGCGCCCAGCGACGCAGGTCGGGCTGCCCGAGCGCGGCCTGGCGCTCGAGCGCAGCGTCATCGTCCGCGGCCAGCCGATCCGACTGCGGATGGTCCAGATCGCCGGCCGATGGATGGCGAGCGCTGGGCTGACCGATGGTCAGCACGTGGGTGTCGACCGCTCGCCGTACCTCGCCGCGCTCCAGGCACTCGAGCCGCTCAACGTCCCGATGATGGACCTGCTGCCGCAGCTGGGCCCGTTTCCGCGCTGACCGGGGAACGCAGCGGTTGGACGGGCGGCCGGCCGTTCAGCCGATCAGCAGGCGGACCCCGACGAGCGTCCCGATGACGATGATCGCGCCCCGCAGCGCCGTCGCCGGCAGGCGGCGGCCGACCGCGGCACCCAGCTGGCCGCCCACGATTGAGCCGGCGGCGCTGAGCAGCGCGACGAGCGGATCGACGGGCGCCACGACCAGGAAGAGCACAGCGGCCACCGCGTTCACGACCGCGGCGATGACGTTCTTCGCGGCGTTCAGGCGCTGGATGTGGTCGTCGACGAAGACCCCGAGCAGGGCGATGAGGATGACGCCCTGCGCCGCGCCGAAATAGCCGCCGTAGATGCCGGTCGCATAGACCGATGCCGCGAGCGCCGGCCCATGGCCGCCGCCGCGGGCACGGCGCTCCGCCATGCGTCGCGCCAGCCGGGGCCCGATCGCGACGAGGAGGGTGGCACCCAGGATCAGGTACGGGACCACGCGCTCGAAGGCGTCCGACGGCAGCGCGAGCAGCAGCAGCCCGCCGGTGAGCCCACCGATGCCGCCCGCGACCACGAGCCGCAGGACGCGGTCGCGTTGACCGCGCAACTCACGCCGATAGCCCACGACGCCGGAGACGGACCCCGGCACGAGGCCCACGGTGTTCGAGACGTTGGCGACGATGGGCGAGTAGCCGAGCGCCAGGAGCGCGGGAAAGGTGATGAGCGACCCCGAGCCGACGATCGTGTTGATCGTCCCCGCAGCGAGCCCCGCCGCGACGACGAGAAGCGCCTCCAGCGGCGTCATGAGCAGGCTGGGGCTGGCGCATCCGGGGCGGGCATCGAGCCGAGTATAGGGATGCGTGTCCTGAGGCCGTCGGGCACGCGCTACGCTGCGGCTGATGAGTGCCGGCTTCGATCCCTACGCCGTGCTGGGCGTCGAGCGTGGCGCCACGACGCTCGAGGTGGCCCGCGCCCGGCGCCGGCTGGCGAAGCAGCTCCATCCTGACCTCGGCGGCAACGAGGCCGCCGCCGAGCAGCTGCGGATCGTCAACCGAGCCTGGCACATCCTGTCCGACCCCGAGCGGCGTCGCGTATGGGACCGCCAGGCCGCTACACCGTGGAGCGGTCAGGCGACGACACAGCGCTGGCCGCAGGAGCGCCAGACGACGACCTGGACCTCCTGGCCCGCCGATGCGCCCACGCGCCGCGCTCCGCGTCCCCGCGCGGTGGCGTCGCAGCGGTCGGCCCGCGACTCGGTCTGGCTGGCCATCGTCCTGGGCGGCCTCATCGTCATCGGATTGCTCGGCGCCGGCTGGCTGGCCGCCACCCAGTCAGCCACCACGTTGCAGGAGGCCATCGCCGAGCAGGGCATCGACCCCACCACGCTGCTGCAGCTCGACGACAGGACCGCGGTCGCGGCGCGCTGGCGGGACGAGGGCACGGACGAGGTCATCGGTCGCCTCTCCCTCCTGCGCTTCGGGCGCATCGGCGAGAGCTGGGAGCTGCTGGGCGTGGCCTCGACGGCGGTCACCGCGGCACCGGCCGTCGCCATCGCCACCGGTCGCAGCGGTCTCGCCTGGCCGACGGTCGCCTTCGGCTACGCGCCCGAGGGCGTGACGCGCGCGACGCTTCCGGAGCTCGATGGCGTCGGCGGCGGCGTGAACGGTGGGACGTGGTCCATCGGCCTGTCAGCGGCGGACCTCAGCGCCGATGGGATCGCCTGGCGCCTGCTGGCGGCGGATGGCAC
>DAINOY010000024.1:0-11408 GCA_036743735.1 Chloroflexota bacterium | reverse complement strand
GGCCGCTGCGTGCTGGCCCTCGATCCATCGATGGAGCTGCGACCTGGTCACGCCGTCGCGGAAGCCGATCCCGACCCGCGGCGCCGGCTCCCCGGGGATGCGGCGCGTGGCGAGGACGATCCACGCTTCGGCCTTGCCGAACGACGAGCCCAGGACGCGGCCGGCGAACGCCCGTGTCGGATGGCAGTGGATCGGGAGGCGGATCGCGCTGTCGAGCAGCTTGACGAGGAGGCCGGTCGTCGTCGGGTTCCGCGCCGCCGCCTCGGCTCCGAGCAGGCCGACGGGATCGTCACGCAGCAGGTCGACGAGCGGCGTCCCGTCCTCGAGCGCGGAGAGGCCGGTGCCCGCCGGCGATCCCCAGGGCTTGGTCACCGAGCCGACCCAGTCCTCGGGCCGATCGCCGTCGCTCGGTGCGCTCGCGCCACGGAATCGCTCGAGCAGCGCACCGCCGCGGTAGAAGCGGTTGATCCGGTTCGACCCGAGGCGGAGCGGAGAGCGGGTACGAGCGGTGGCATCGGTCATGGCTGCGCGTGCTCCTCGAATCGGCACTTCCCCCGGACCAGTGGCTAGACTCAGATGATCACCCACCGGGGAACCCCGCAGCCCAGGAGAGCCATGGCGGCCCACGAGCCCGACGACGCGCACGGATCCGCGACCCGTGCTGCGTTCCTGGGCATCGACTGCGGCACCGGCTCCACGAAGGCGTTGCTGATCGATGCCTCGAGCGGCGCCGTCCTGGGCATCGGGCGCGCGCCGCACGACCTCGTCGAGCGGCTCGACGGCACGCGCGAGCAGGATCCGGCGTGGTGGATCGCCGCGCTGCGCAGCGCCGTGCGGGAGGTGGTCGCCGCGGTGCCCGGCGTGGAGGTCAAGGGCATCGGCGTCTCGGGTCAGCAGCACGGCCTCGTGGCGCTCGACGATCACGACCGTCCGGTGCGCCCCGCCAAGCTCTGGAACGACACGACGACCGCCGCCGAATGCGACGCGCTCACGAGGGCGCTCGGCGATCCGCACGAGGTCCTGGCTGCGATCGGGAACCTCTTCCTTCCGGGCTACACGGCTCCGAAGATCGCCTGGCTGCGCTCGCATGAGCCCGATGCCTACGCCGCCTCGCGACGCTTCTGTCTGCCGCACGATTACCTGAATCTGTGGCTCACCGGTGCGTTCGTCACCGAGCCCGGCGACGCCTCGGGGACCGCTTACGTCGACGTCCGTGACCGCGCCTACAGCCGGCCGGTGCTCGACGCCCTCGACCCGCAGCGCGACTGGGATGCGAGCCTCCCGCCGATCGTGCCGTCGTTGAGCGTCATCGGCGAGCTGCGCGCGGACGTCGCAGCTCAGCTCGGGCTGCGCGCCGGCACCCCGGTGAGTGGCGGAGGCGGCGACAACATGTGCGCTGCGATCGGCGTCGGGGCCGTGGAGTCGGGCCGCGTCGTCGTCAGCCTCGGGACCTCCGGGACGATCTTCGCGCGCAGCGACACGGTGGCCGTCGATCCACGCGGCGAAGCGGCCGCCTTCTGCGACTCGACCGGTGGGTGGCTGCCGCTCGCCTGCACGCTGAACTGCACGAACGCGACGGACTGGGTGCGGGAGCTGACCGGCCTGGACCGCGACGGCTTCGAGGCTGCGCTGCGCGACACGCCGGCCGGTGCCGGCGGCCTCACGTTCCTGCCGTACCTCGACGGCGAGCGGACGCCGAACCTGCCCGCTGCGGCTGCGGCCTTCCACGGCATGCGCACCGAGCATGGCCCCGGCCACCTCGCCCGCGCCGTGGCCGAGGGAGTGACGCTCGGCCTGGTCTACGCGCGCGAAGCACTCGAGCGGGCCGGAGTCGGCCGCGGCGAGGTCACGCTCGTCGGCGGTGGCGCGGCGTCCGATGCCTGGGGCCAGCTCTGTGCCGACGCGCTCGGCGTGGCGGTGCACCGCGCGCCGGACGTCGAGGCGGCCGCGCTCGGCGCGGCGCGGCAGGCCGCAGCCGTGGTCGATCGCGTTCCGCTGCCCGGCCCGGCCGCGGCGGCCATGACGTGGGAGCCGCGCCAGCTCGACGGTCTCGCCGCGGCGCAGAGCCGACTCGCTGAGCTGCGAGCCCTCGCCGGTGGTGCGCGGTGAGCGGCGGGCCGATTTTGGCGCTCGACATCGGCGGGACGAAGCTCGCCGCGGGGGTGGTGACCGACACGGGTGCGCTGCTGGCATCGGTCCGCGAGCCGACCCGGCTCGAGGACGGGCCGCGACGCATCGTCGACCGCCTCGTCCAGCTCGGGCGCGAGGTCGCGGACCGAGCGGGCCTGACGATCGACGCGCTCGAGGCGGTCGGGGTCGGTTGCGGCGGACCGCTCGACGCCGAGCGCGGCATCATCCACGACCCGCCGAACCTTCCCGGCTGGACCGACGTGCCGCTCGGCGCGTGGCTCACAGAGGCGCTTGGGCTGCCGGTCCATCTCGACAACGACGCGAACGCCGCAGCACTGGCCGAGCACCGCTGGGGCGCGGGGCGCGGCTGCCAGAGCATCGTCTACCTCACGATCTCGACCGGGATCGGCGGCGGCGTGGTGATCGAGGATCGGCTCCTGCGCGGCGCGAATGGCAACGCGGCCGAGATCGGGCACATGAGCGTGCAGATCGACGGCTGGCCCTGCGTCTGTGGCCGGCGCGGCTGCCTCGAAGCGTTCGCCTCGGGGACGAACATCGCGCGGCGGGCGCGTGAGGCGCTGGCCGCCGGGGAGGCGTCGGTCATGGAGGAGCGTGCCGGGTCGGTCGGCGCGGTGTCGGCTCGCACCGTCGCGGAGGCGGCGCGCGATGGGGATGCGGTCGCGCGGCGGGTCTGGGACGACACGACCCGCGTCCTGGCCGAGGGGCTGACGAACGTGCTCAACATCTTCAACCCGAGCAGGATCGTGCTGGGCGGTGGGGTGACGATGGCCGGTGACCTGCTCTTCGAGCCGGTCCGCCGCCTGGCGTTGAGCCGGACGCTCGGTCCGCAGGGCGCGGTCGCCGAAATCGTGCCGGCGGCGCTCGGCGAGGAGATCGGCATCTTCGGGGCCGCCGCCGTGGCGATGGTGCGCACCGAGGAGGCGGCATGAGGCTCGCCGGCCACCTCGACGAGCACCGCGACGTCGCGGCGCGAATGGAACCGCTGCTGCCGATCGCCGAGCGCGTTGCGCGTGCCATCTGCGCGGCCCTGGACCGGGGCGGCAAGCTCGTGATCTTCGGCAACGGCGGCAGCGCCGCCGACGCGCAGCATTTCGCCGCCGAGCTGCTGGGCCACTATCGCGCCGATCGACGGCCGCTGGCGGCCGTTGCGCTCAGCACGGACACATCGGTCCTGACGGCGATCAGCAACGACTACGCCTGGGACGAGGTGTTCGCCCGGCAGGTGGAGGGTCTCGTCAACGAACGCGACATCGTCGTCGGCATCAGCACCTCTGGCAGCTCCGAGAACGTCCTCCGCGGGCTCGCGGCGGCGCGACGGCGCGGCGCCGTGACGGTGGCGATGTCAGGCAGCGCGGGCCGCGTCGGTGAGCTGGTGGATCACCTTCTGGCGGTTCCGTCGACGACCACGGCGCGGATCCAGGAGATGCACGTCCTCCTCATCCACCTGATGAGCGAGGTCATCGACGAATGGGCAAAGGAGAAGGACGCAACCAGGTGACCGAGACCCTGCGAACCGAGGAATCCCGCCACACGCTGTACATGATCGGCAATGCGCACATCGACGCGGTCTGGCTGTGGCGCTGGCCTGAGGCGTTCCAGGAGGTCAAGGCGACGTTCCAGTCCGCGCTGGACCGGATGATCGAGTTCGACGACTTCGTCTTCACCTGCTCGTCGGTGGCGTACTACGAGCGGGTCGAGCGCAACGCACCTGAGATGTTCGCCGAGATCAAGCGCCGCGTGGCGGAGGGGCGCTGGCAGCTCGTGGGCGGCTGGTGGGTCGAGCCCGACTGCAACCTGCCAGGCGGCGAGGCGATGGTGCGGCAGGGCCTGTACGGCCAGCGCTATTTCCAGGAGAAGTTCGGGCGGATCGCGACGGTCGGCTACAACCCCGACGCATTCGGCCACCAGGCCACGATCCCGCAGATCATGGCGAAGTCGGGGATGACTGCCTACTGCTTCCTGCGCCCGGAACCGCATGAGAAGTCTCTGCCCGGCCGCGTCTTCTGGTGGGAAGCCGATGACGGCTCGCGGATCCTGGCCTACCGCATCCCGCACGGGTATTGCACCGCCGGCGGCGATCTGGAGCGCGTGATCCGCCGCGTCGCGGCAGAGGTGCACGAGCCGTTCAACGAGCTCATGTGCTTCTACGGCGTCGGGAACCATGGCGGGGGGCCCACGATCGAGAACATCGAGAGCATCCACCGCCTCGACGCCGAGGGGCGGCTGCCACGCCTCGTGCTTTCGGGTCCCGAGGCGTTCTTCCACTCGATCCGCTCGCGGGACCTGCCGATCCCCGTGGTCCACGACGAGCTGCAGCACCACGCCCGCGGCTGCTATGCCGCCCATTCGGGGGTGAAGCGCTGGAATCGCCAGGCGGAGTACCAGCTCGCTGCCGCCGAGTCGCTCGCGACGGTGGCGAACGTGGTGATGGAGCTGCCGTATCCGGCAGCCGCCCTGGGTCATGGCTGGCGCAACGTCCTCTTCAACCAGTTCCACGACATCCTCGCCGGGTCGAGCATCGAGCCAGGCTACGAGGACGCCCGGGACACGTACGGTGAGTCGCTGGCCATCGCACAGCGTGCGCTCGATGACGCGGTGCAGGCCATCGCGTGGAACATCGACATCCCGCGCCCACCGGAGCTTCCACCCGGTCAGCCCGCCTGGCTGGGCGACGAGCAGCCGGTCGTCGTCTTCAACCCCCACGCCTGGTCCGGACCGATGCCGGTCGAGCTCGAGTTCGGCTCCCTGCGGCGCGTGCGCGGCCTGTGTGACGACGAGGGCCGCGAGGTCCCGATCCAGGTCGTGCAGTCGCTGGCAACGGTCAGCGACTCGCGCAAGCGCCTTTCGTTCGTTGCCGAGCTGCCGGCGCTCGGATATCGGCTCTACCGCGTCGTGCTCGAGGCCGAGGCGCCGCCGATCGAGGCGAAACCGATGCACGAGGTGGTCCTCGACGAGCAGGCCGCGCGCGAGGCGGCCGTCGGTGCCGACGCCGGCTCGGATGCGCGCGCAGAAGCGGTCGAGCCCCCCGGGACGCACGAGGCGCGCGTCCCGGACCTTCCGGTGGATGAGCCGATCGGTGCGGCCGTGGGCGATGACCTGGTGCTGGAGAACGACTGGCTGCGTGTCGAGATCGACCCGGAGAGCGGGACGATCGTCTCGCTCGTCGACCGTCCGGCCGAGCTCGAGCTCATCGCGGGCCGCGCCGCGCGGCCGGCCGTGATCAGGGACAGCTCCGACACCTGGGGGCACGGGATGGTGGCGCTCGACGACGAGGTCGGCGAGTTCCGGCCGGTCCGCGTGCGCCGCCTCGAGGCGGGCGAGGTCCGCTCCACGATTCGTGTCGAGTACGAGTGGGGCGACTCGCTGCTGCGCCAGGACTTCACGCTCTACACCGCGTTGCCGCGGCTGGTGGTGAACGTGACGCTCGACTGGCGGGAACAGCACCACGCGCTGAAGCTGCGCTTCCCGGTCAATCTCTTCCTGCCGCGCGCGACCTACGAGATCGGCTACGGCAGCATCGAACGCCCGACGCACGGCAACGAGGAGCCCGGCCAGCGCTGGCTCGACCTGACCGGGCTGCGCAACGACCGCCGCACGCTCCACGGCCTCGCGATCCTGAACGACGGGAAGTACAGCTTCGACGTCCGCGGCGTCGAGGCCGGGATGACCGTGGTGCGCAGCCCGATCTACGCGCATCACGATCCGTTCGTGCCCGACCCGGACCGGCCGTACAGCTACCTCGACCAGGGCATCCAGCGCTTCAGCTACGCCCTCGTGCCGCACGAGGGGCCGTGGGAGCGCGCCGGCCTGGTCAAGCTCGCCGCGGAGCTGAATCATCCGCCGCAGCCCCTGATCGAGACGTTCCACGCCGGCCGGCTGCCCCGCTCGGCCTCGTACGCGGCGATCGACGCGCCGAACGTCGTGCTCACCGTGCTCAAGCAGGTCGAGGACGAAGACTCCGACGACCTCGTGGTGCGTGCCTACGAGACGACGCGGAACGCGACGACGACGACGATCCGGCTGCCGTTGATCGGGCGCGAGTGGGACGCGACCTTCGGCCCCGCCGAGATCAAGACCTTCCGCGTGCCGCGCGACGCGGGCCGCCCCATCGTGGAGACGAACCTCCTCGAATGGGAGACGAGCTAGCGCCTCGCGTCGAGCGCCGTTCGCTCGACGGCACCGGCTGGCTGCTGCGCGGTGCGCTCGGCGACGAGTGGCGCTGGGCGGACCTCGAGTCGCTTCCCGGAGAGCGTGCGCGCGGGTGGCATTCTGCGAGGGTGCCGGGCAGCGTCCTCGATGACCTGGAACGGGCCGGCGAGATCCCGGACCTCACGCGTGACCGTGTCAGCCGCGAGGTGGAGTGGGTCGGTGCACGGCACTGGATCTACGTGCGCGGCGTGGACCTGCCGGCGCCACGCGAGGGGGAGCGGCTCAGCCTGGAGCTCGAGGGCATCGATCCGGGTGGGCGGATCTTCTGGGACGGCGCGGAGCTGGCGCGCCACGACGCGATGTTCGTGCCCTGCGCGGTGGAGCTGACCGGGAGCGCGGCAGCGGCCGGACGGCACGTGCTGGCGGTCGTCGTCGATCCGGTGCCTGCCGGCGAGCCGCAGGTCGGCGACACCGCGCGCGTGCGGCGGCATCGGGCTCGCATGAACGAGGGCTGGGACTTCTGCCCGCGGATCCCGCACCAGGGGCTCTGGCGCCCGGTTCGTCTGCGTCGCAGCGGCGCCGTCCGGATCGAGTCGGCGTGGGTGCGGCCCGTCCTCGCCGCGGACCATGCGCGCACTCAGCTCGAGGTGCGGTTCCAGACCGATGCGACAGCCGACGCGGCCACGGAGGCCGCGGTCGAGATCAGCCTGGACGGCGGGGTCGCCGTGCAAGGAGGGGCATCACTGCGCGTGCGGCGCGGCCGCACGGATGCCTCGATCGAGCTCGACCTCGACCACCCGGCGACCTGGTGGCCGAACGGCTACGGTGGGCACCCGGTGTACCAGGCCCGCATCGGCCTCGCCGTCGACGGGGTCGCATCGGATGAGATCAGCATCCCGTTCGGCGTCCGCAGCCTCCGGCTTGCGCCGAACGACACGGCGGATGCACGGGCGCGTCCGTACCGGTTCGTGGTCAATGGCGTTCCGATGTACGTGAACGGCTGGAACTGGGTCCCGATCGACGCCCGATACGGCGTGCCGCGCCCGGAGCTGCTCGAGCAGCTGCTCGACCTGGCGCAGCACGCCAACGTCAACCTCCTGCGCGTCTGGGGCGGCGGCCTCATCGAGAGCGAGCCGTTCTACGCCGGCTGCGACGCGCGCGGCATCCTCGTCTGGCAGGAGTTCGCGCAGTCGAGCTCCAGCCTGCACAACGCCCCGTCCGATGACCCCGAGTTCGTACAGCTGATGCGCCGTGAGGCTGCGGCGATCGTCCCGCTGCGGCGAACGTACCCGAGCCTTGCGTTGTGGTGCGGCGGAAACGAGCTGATGGACGACGCTGACCGGCCCCTCGACGAGTCGACGCCGGTCCTCGGGGCACTGGCCGAGGTCGTGACCGAGCTCGATCCGGACCGGCCCTTCCTGCCCACCTCGCCCTCCGGTCCGGTCGCGCACAACACACTTGCGGAGATCGGGCGTGATCCGGACGGCCTGCACGACGTCCACGGGCCATGGGAGCACCAGGGGCTGGAGGCCCAGCACGCGCTGTACGACGCCGGAACCGCGCTCTTCAGCAGCGAGTTCGGGGTGGAGGGGATGACGAATGCCGCCGTCCTCGAGGCCACGATCAGCCCGGGGCACCGCTGGCCGGCGACGCGCGACAACCCGGTCTACGCGCATCGCGGGGCATGGTGGAACAACGCCGATCTCGTGCAGGACGCCTTCGGCGGGCGGCTGACCGATCTGGGCACGCTGCGCCGAGCGAGCCAGCTGCTCCAGGCTGACGGCCTGCGCACCGCGGTCGAGGCCAACCGCCGCCGCCAGTGGCGCAGCTCAGGCACCATTCCGTGGCAGCTCAACGAGCCGTTCCCGAACGCCTGGTGCACGAGCGCGGTCGATGCATCGGGACGGCCGAAGCCCGCGTACCACGCCGTCGCATCGGCCTATGAGCCGGTGCACGTCGCCGCCTCGTTCGCGCGCCAGGCGTGGGCCGGGCACGAGCGCTTCGGCGCTGCGCTGTGGGTGGCGGTCGCCGGGCCGCAGGCCCGTGCCGCGCGCCTCGTCGCCCGCGTCGTGGACGCCTCCGGCCGGGAGCTGGCACGCCTCGAGCGTGAGCTCGAGCTGGATCCCTCGACGGTCACCACGGCCGGGACGATCGAGGCGCCGCTTGCCGCGGTCGCGCACGATCTGTTCGTGCTCGACCTCCGGCTGACCGATGCCGACGGAACGCTGCGCTCGGCGACCCGCTACCTGCTCAGCAGCTCCGCGGATCTCCAGCCGCTGCTCGACCTGCCGGCGGCGAGCCTGGGCTTGGACGTCGAGCGCGCAGGCGACGCGTGGGACGTCGTCCTCCGCAACGACGGTGCGGTGATGGCCGCCGGCGTGCGGCTCGAGGACGGCCGGCCGCTGCCCGCGGGTGGATGGGCGACGCCGGACGCCGGTCTCGTCGAGCTGCTGCCCGGCGAGGAGCGACGCGTGCGCATCGCGTTCCGCGGCGTCGAGCCCGAGGGGCGGCGACTCCGGGTCGAGGGCTGGAACATCGCGGAGCGGATCCTTGGCTGAGCTGCGCTTCGCCGACGGCGTCCTGCGCATCACCGAGGGCCGTGCCACGGCGCTCGTCCCGTCGCTCGCGTTGATCCTGCTTCCCGACGGCAGCCGCCAGGCGGTCGACGTGGAGCGCTTCGCCGAGACGGACACCGGAGCCACGCTCGAGGGAGCGGCGGCTGGCTTCGGCGTACGCGCGGCGTGGCGCAGATCTGGTGCGTATTTCGACGTCGAGCTCGGGGTGCACGCGCAGCGCGATCTCGAGGCGGCGGTGCGCGTCGAGCTCCAGCTGCCGGGGCTGGGCACTCCGCGCTGGATGATTCCCGGCTGCTTCTACGGGGAGAACCGCCTGGAGGGCAACCGCGCCATCTTCCCGCGCTGGGACCCGAGCGTCGACGATCCGAACGCCCTCATCAGCAGCAGCTGGGCGTTCCGCGCGGACCGTGCCGCCGTCCCGGCGATCATGGCCTGGACTGGCGACGCGTTCGCCGGACTCTGCACCGACGAGCGCGGGCCGGCCGGACCGCAGGGCATCGGGTTCCGCGGTACCGCTGCGGGCGACACCGCGATCTGGATCGACGCGCCGTACCGCGAGGAACCGGTTCGCTACGCCGACGCCGGCACCGCAGGCCCGCCCGTCCGGCTGTGGCACGCGTGGCGCGAGGGGGAGCAGCTGACCCTGCGCTTCTCGGTGGCCGTCAGCGCGCCCGACGCGCACGCCTACGCCCCCTTCCTGCGCGCGATGCACGCGGCTCGTGTCGACGCGAACCCGCTGAACCCGTGGCTGTCGCCGCGCGACGCCGCGGAGCTCGGCGCCGAGGGCCTGATGCGATGGCACTACGACCCCGAGCAGCGGATCCTCATCGAGACCGCGGCCTTCGACCGCGAGGCGGCGGCGCAGCTCGACCGACGCGACATGCACGTCGCCTGGGTCAGCGGCGCACCGACGGCGTACGCGCTCCTGCGGCACGGACGTCGCAGCGGGGATGCCGCGCAGATCGCGGCGGCGACATCGGTCCTCGACACGATCGCGTCCGGCCTGGCGCCGTGCGGCGCGTTCTGGGGCGAGTGGCGCGATGGCCGCGGCTGGGCCGCCGGCTGGAACGCGAACCCCGAATGGCTGCACGCGCGGACCCTCGGCGAGGCGACGCTCTTCATGCTGCGGGCCCTGCGCGACGAGCCGGTCGCGCACCCTGCCTGGGAGGCGGCGATTCGCTCGAACCTGCGCTTCGTCGTGGCCCACCAGCGCGAGGACGGCAACCTCGGCGCGTACTACCACGCCCAGAGCGGCGAGGTGGTCGGCTGGTCCGGCGCCGGCGGGCTGCCGTGGATCGCCGCGCTGACCGAGGCGGCGTCCCAGTTCGGCGAACCGCTCCTGCTCGCCGCCGCGCAGCGCGCCGGCGGCTACTACGCCGGCTTCGTCGAGGACGAGCTCATCTACGGGGCTCCCGAGGACGTGCATCTCACGCCCACCAGCGAGGACGGCTACAACGCCCTGATCGCCTACATGGCGCTGCACGCGGCGATGGGTGGCTACCGCTGGCTCGAGCTCGCACGCCGGGCGGCGGACTGGACCCTGACCTTCCGCTACGCCTACAACGTCGCCTTCCCGCCCGACACGCTGCTCGGCGCCTACGACTTCCGGACACGGGGCGGCGATCTGGCCTCCCCGTCGAACCAGCATCTGCACGCGTATGGCCTCGTCTGCCTGCCGGAGCTCTTCCAGCTGGCCGATGCCACCGCCGATGCCCACTACCGCGAGCGTGCCGAGGAGAACCTGGCCTGCTTCCTCCAGTTCGTCGCGCGCCGTGACGGCGACTTCAACGCCCGGCGCGGCATGGTGAGCGAGCGGTTCTACCAGACCGATTGGGCAGGACCGAAGGGTGGGCTGCTGACCCTGTCGCACGCATGGAGCATCGGTCTGCTGCTCTACGCCTGTGCGTACGTGCTCGCGCACGAGCAGGAGCCGGGCTGATGCGGTTCCCGACCGACTTCCTGTGGGGCGCGGCCACGAGCGCGTACCAGATCGAGGGGGCCGTGGCGGAGGACGGGCGGGGCGAGTCGATCTGGGATCGCTTCAGCCACACCCCCGGCAAGACCTTCGCGGGCCAGACCGGCGACGTGGCCAGCGACCACTACCACCGCTGGGCCCAGGACGTCGCGCTCATGGCCGAGATGGGATTGAAGGCGTACCGCTTCAGCATCGCCTGGCCGCGGATCCTGCCGAGCGGCAGCGGTGCGCCCGACGAGCGCGGGGTCGCCTTCTACGATCGGCTCGTCGACGCGCTCCTGGAGCACGGCATCACGCCAGCGGTCACGCTCGACCACTGGGATCTGCCGCAGCGACTCCAGGACCGGGGCGGCTGGGCCAGCCGCGACACGCTCGGCGCGTTCGAGGCGTACGCGGCGCTCATGTTCGAGCGCCTCGGCGACCGCGTGCCGATCTGGATGACGCACAACGAGCCGTGGGTCGTGGCCGTTCTCGGGTATCTGAAGGGGATCCACGCGCCCGGCCACACCGATCTCCAGGCGGCGCTCGATGTCACGCACCACCTCAACCTGTCGCAC
>DAINOY010000023.1:9892-11681 GCA_036743735.1 Chloroflexota bacterium | reverse complement strand
GCTATTCGATTCGCTGCTTGAAAGCGACACGGGGCGGCATCGGATTCACCGCGGCGATCGCGTGCGCCACCGGGCTCGAAGGCGAGGCCACTCCCCTCGGTGAGGGTGGCCGTGATCGCCGACACCAGCACCTCGGACTGCCCGGCGAGCGCCATGACCCGCGCAGCCGTGTGCACGGCGATGCCGCCGATGTTGTCGCCCATGGGCTCGACCTCGCCGGTATGGACCCCGATACGGGCCTCGAGTTCCGTGTCGCGCAGGGCGTCGAGGATGGCGGCGGCGCACTTGAGCGCGGCGACCGCGCTGCGGAACGTCGCGAGGAACCCGTCGCCGGTGGTGTTGATCTCCGATCCGCCGAAGCGCAGGAGCTGCGTGCGGACGAGCCGATTGTGATCGGCGAGCACCTGCTTCCACGCGGCGTCACCAAGCCGGTCGGCCGCACGCGTCGAGTCGACGATGTCGGTCATGAGCAGGGTCATGACCATCCGCTCGTGCTCCCGTGGCAGACCGAGCGCGTCGATGCCGCCGGCGAAATCAACGAGCACTGCGGGCTCGGCGCCGATTACCCAGGCATCATGACCAGGCGGGACGTCCATCACGTCGCCGTGCTCGAAGCTCATCTCCTCGCCATCATCCATCCGTACTGCGAAGCGGCCGGAGAGGAGAACCTGGACGTGGTGCACCGGGCAGGAGTCGGCTTGCATCGTCGGCGCTAGATGCTCCGCCCAGTGCCAGCCAGGCTGGGCCACGCCCCGCCCAACGGTGTGCGAGCCGATACGCGCCAGCGACACCGTCAGCAGCGGAAGCTCCCGAAGCCCGTCTGGGTCCTCGAAGCTCGTGCGCCGGATGGCACCCATGGATCCATAGTGAGGCCGTCGCGCAAGGGGTGCTGTTGAGCGACCCTACGGCCTTCGATATACTTCGCCACTGGCCGGCGACGCATCACGCGCCGGTCGACTTCGTGGGTAGGTTGAGCAGGTGGTGAGCTCCGCTGACTGTAGATCAGCCGTCTTCGACTGTGGGGGTTCGATTCCCTCCCTGCCCACCACGTAACCTCGCACACATAGGCGCAGATTTTCCCAGATAGACCGATGGTTGAGCCCATCGGTGCATCGGGTGCACAATCGCCTCAGCCCGGCTGACGCTGAGCCTGGCGATGCGGACGGCACGCAGGCCCACGTAGCTCAGTAGGCAGAGCACTTCCTTGGTAAGGAAGAGGTCTCCGGTTCGAGCCCGGACGTGGGCTCCAGCCCATCGGTGAGCCGTCGCACAGACCGATGCCATGGGAGGCGTGTCGCGAAGGTGGACCTCAACATCCTGCTCCCGCTCCTGAGTTCGTTCCTGTCGTTCGTGTTCGCCGCGCTCGTCGCCGATCAGTGGCTCCGACGGCGCCAGCCGTACCAGCTGGTGTGGACGGTGGGCCTGCTCTGGTACGGGATCAGTGCCGGGACCGAGTTCGTCGGTGGCGCGTTCGGCTGGAACGAGCCGCTGTACCGGACGTGGTACCTCATCGGCGCCTTCGGGGTCGCCGCGTACCTGGGCCTCGGGACGGTCTACCTCCTCAACCGGACGCGGTTCGGCTATTTCGTCGCGGTCTCGTTCGCGCTCGCTGGGCTGTTCAGCTACCTGACCTCGGTGAAGTACGCGCGCGAGGGAACGCCCGCTTCACCGACCTCGGTCGTCGCGGTCGTCGCTGCCTCGTTTGCTGCGGCGATCGCCCTTGCGCTCGTCACCCGCTACCGCCGCCAGGTGATCGGCCACGTGACCGCGGCAATCCTGCTGGCTGCCT
>DAINOY010000023.1:784-9879 GCA_036743735.1 Chloroflexota bacterium | reverse complement strand
GTGGTGACCGTCCTGACCCTCACCGCTCCCATCGCCGCGCCCGGCTACTCGCTCGACGAGATCGGCATCCCCGTCGGCAGCGCCATGCCAGCAGACGTGCGCATCCTCACCCCGCCGTTCAACATCGTGGGTGCCTTCGCGCTCGTCTTCGGCGCCGTCTACTCGGCCTACATCTTCATGCCGAAGCGCCGGGTCCTCCGGGTCACGAGCTCCGTGCCGATCTTCGGCGCGCTGGGTCGTGCGGTGGCGGTGGTGGTGAACTTCGTCGCGTCGATGCCGTCCGCCTGGCGGGCGCTCCGCGAGGGGCGCCTCAACTCGCGCGTGCCGGCCACGATCCTCATCGCGCTCGGCGGCTTCGTGCCCGGATGGACGAGCGGTCTGAACCGCTTCGGGATCACCTGGTCGTTCTTCATCGGCGAGCTGGTCGGCGTGATGCTGATCTTCCTGGGCTTCCTGGTCAGCATCGAGGTCTTCAGCGACGTGCGGCTGCCGTTCACCAGGATCGTGCTGCGGCGGCGGACCGGCGAGGACGCGGTGCACCCGGGCGGCTGAGCCGAGCACCCGTCCGGTCGCGTTGACATCGGGCCGGGTGAATCCTAGAATCACGAGGCTTTCCCGATGGCGCACCGACCTTATCGGTCCGTGTTCGTCGATCGGTCGCATCGAAGGAACAACCACCCGTGGCCAAGGCCGAGAACCGACCCGTGATCTCGCTGGCGTGCACCACCTGCAAGGAGCGCACGTACAGCACACGGAAGAACAAGAAGAACGACCCGGGGCGGCTCGAGCTGAACAAGTTCTGCCCGCGCTGCCGCCAGCACACCCTCCACCGCGAAACGAAGTAGCGGAGGCGGGCGGAGGCGCCATCGGTAGGGGTGTAGCTCAATTGGTAGAGCACTGGTCTCCAAAACCAGCGGTTGCAGGTTCGAGTCCTGTCGCCCCTGCCAGACCCATCACTGACCAAGGACAAGCATGCTGACTGGCATCCGCCGCTACTTTGCGGAATCGATCTCCGAGCTGAGGAAGGTGACGTGGCCCACGCGTGAGGACGTCGTGCGGCTCACGATCATCGTCATCGCCGTGTCCATCGTGATCGGCATCTATATCGGGGTGCTCGACATCGTCTTCCGCACCCTCGTGGACCGGGTGCTGTAACCATGGCCGAACGCGTCACCGACGGCGAGGCGACCCAGGCCGCGCGGCTCTCGAGAGAGGCGCCGCAGGCGGATGACGCCTACGCCACCGAGCGCACCACGAAGCAGTGGTACGTGATCCACACCTACTCCGGGTACGAGAACAAGGTGAAGACGAACCTCGAGCACCGCATCGAGTCGATGGGTGTCGAGGACCAGATCTTCCAGGTCCTCGTGCCGATGGAGGAGGAGATCGAGATCAAGAACGGCCAGCGGCAGACCGTGAACAAGAAGGTCTTCCCCGGCTACGTCCTGGTCGAGATGGTGATGAGCGACGAGAGCTGGTACGTCGTGCGCAACACGCCGGGCGTGACGAGCTTCGTCGGATCCGGCAACCGGCCCACGCCGCTCATGGAGAACGAGGTCAAGTCGATCCTCAAGCAGATGGGGGTCGAGACGCCGAAGTTCAAGGTCCAGTACAGCAAGGGCCAGAGCGTGCGCGTCAAGGACGGCCCGTTCGCCGAGTTCATCGGCACCGTCGACGAGGTCAACCCCGAGCGGAACAAGGTCAAGGTGCTCGTCAGCATCTTCGGCCGCGAAACGCCGGTGGAGCTCGACTTCCTGCAGATCGAGAAGCTCTAGCCCAGCACAGACCGATGGCGGCCCCCCGGCCGCCGACGCGAGGGAGGGGCGGCAGCGCCGTCCCGCCACCACCTCAGAGGAGTACAGATGGCAAAGAAAGTCCGCGCGATGCTCAAGGTGCAGGCGCCCGCCGGCAAGGCGACCGCCGCACCGCCGGTCGGTCCGGCCCTCGGCCAGCACGGCATCAACATCATGGAGTTCATCAAGGCCTTCAACGAGCGCACGGCGAGCATGACCGGCTATGTCGTGCCGGCCGAGATCACCGTCTTCGAGGACCGATCGTTCACGTTCGTCACGAAGGCGCCGCTGGCGACCGCGCTCATCAAGCGGGCGGCCGGCATCGACCTGGGCTCGGCGCAGCCGAACCGCGACAAGGTCGGCCGCCTGACCCGCGAGCAGGTGCGCGAGATCGCCGAGATGAAGATGACCGACCTCAACGCCAACAGCGTCGAGCAGGCCATGCGCATCATCGAGGGCACCGCCCGCAGCATGGGCGTCGAGGTGGCGCGCTGATGGCACACGGACGCAAGTACCGCGAGGCGGCCGCGCTGGTCGATGCCGAGCGGCGCTACGCCATCGACGAGGCCGCCGAGCTGCTGCCGAAGGTCTCGATCGCGAAGTTCGACGCGACGGTCGACCTGCACCTGCGCCTTGGGGTCGATCCCCGGCACGCCGATCAGCTCGTGCGCGGCACCGTCGTGCTGCCGCACGGGACGGGGCGAGCCAGCCGCGTCATCGTCTTCGCCCAGGGTGAGAAGGCCCAGGAGGCGCTCCGCGCCGGCGCCGACGAGGTCGGCGGCGAGGATCTCGTGAAGCGAATCGACGCTGGCTGGTTCGAGTTCGACGTCGCGATCGCGACGCCCGACATGATGGGCACCGTGGGACGCCTGGGAAAGAAGCTGGGGCCGCGCGGCCTCATGCCGAACCCGAAGTCGGGAACAGTCACCTTCGACATCGAGCGCGCCGTGAGCGAGGTCAAGTCCGGCCGCGTCGAATTCAAGGTCGATCGCGCCGGCATCGTCCACGTTCCGGTCGGAAAGGCGAGCTTCAGCCCCGAGCAGCTGCGCGCGAACGTTGCCGCCCTCGTCGACGCGGTGAACCGCGCGAAGCCATCCGGCGCGAAGGGCACGTACATGCGCACGCTGACCTTGGCGCCGTCCATGGGTCCGGGCGTGCGGGTCGACATTCCATCCGCGCTCGCCGCTGCCAGCAGCTGAGGTTGCGCAGGAGCGAGCGCTCGGTCATCATCGGCCGAACCGACAGCTGAAGACGCCACAGACAGCGATGCGCCCGGGTGCAAGCCCCGGGCAGAATTCCCGGCCGGTGGAGGCCGGGGGCACGCCGAGGCGATGATCCACCTGCGACGCCCTGGCGGGCTGCGCCGAACGGTCCTCGTGCTCGAACGTGCGAGGGCTTTTTCGTGTGTACCAGGAGGTGGACAAGGAACCAGCGATGCCGACCGATGCGAAGCGCCAGGCCGTTGCCGAGCTCGCGGAGCTGATCCGCAGCAGCTCAGCCATGGCCGTGGCGGACTACCGGGGCCTGAAGGTCTCCGATATGCAGACGGTGCGACGGTCGCTGCGCGCCGGCGGCGTGCAGCTGCATGTCGCCAAGAACCGCCTGCTGAAGATCGCGGCCGACGAGGCCCAGCGGCCCGACCTGAAGCCGATGCTCGACGGCCCGACGGCACTGGCGACGGTCACCGGCGACGAGGTCGCCATGGCGAAGTCGCTCCAGGATGCGCTGCGGCCGTTCAGCCGAGTCGTCACGGTTCGTGGCGGCATGCTCGGCGATCGCGCCCTCGATGCGGCACAGCTTCAGCGGCTGGCCACCCTGCCGGGCCGCGAGGTGCTGCTGGGCCAGCTGGCGGGCGGCATGGCCGCGCCGCTGGCGGCGATGGCCGGCGTGCTGAGCGCCAACCTGCGCAATCTCGTCGGCGTCCTGAGCGCCGTCGCGGACAAGAAGCGTGAGAGCGAGGGCGGCGCGGCCGCCTGACGCACGAACAGAACGAAAGGAACCGAGTACCAGCATGGCGACCAAGACCCTCGACAAGGACCAGATCCTCGAAGCCATCGACACCATGACCGTCCTCGAGCTCAGTGAGCTCGTCAAGGCGTTCGAGGAGCGCTATGGCGTGACCGCTGCCGCCCCGGTGGCGGTGGCAGCCGCCCCGGCGGCCGGCGATGGCGGTGCGGCCGGCGGGGCCGCCGCAGCCGAGGAGCAGACCGAGTTCGATGCCGTCCTCACCGAGGTCGGCGCGAACAAGATCCTCGTCATCAAGGCCGTCCGCGAGCTGACCGGGCTGGGCCTCAAGGAGGCGAAGGACCTCGTCGATGCCGCTCCCAAGGCGGTGCGCGAGGGTGTCACCCGCGAGGAAGCCGAGCAGGCCAAGGAGAAGCTCTCCGAGGCCGGTGCCACGGTCGAGGTCAAGTAGCGGCTTCGATCCGTGATCGTTCGAGCCGGTCCGGCAACGGGCCGGCTCGTTTCGTTTCTGGAGGTGTGCGGATGACCGTTCGTCAGCTGCGCCTGGTCGTCACCGCTGACGACTTCGACGAGGCGCTCGCCTTCTACCGCGACACACTGGGCATGGCGGAGCTGCAGGCGTTCTCGGGCCAGGGCGGGCGTGTCGCCATCCTGGACGCGGGCCGGGCGACGCTCGAGCTCGCCGATCCACGGCACGCGGACTACGTCGACGAGGTCGAGGTCGGGAGGAGGGTCGCCGGCCACCTCCGTGTTGCGCTCGAGGTGGGCGACGCCGCCTCGGTAACGCGCGCCGCCCAAGAGGCCGGGGCGCGCGTGATTGTCGAGCCGGTGGAGACGCCATGGCGCTCGCTCAACGCGCGGCTCGAGGCGCCGGCAGGCCTGCAGCTCACACTCTTTGCCGAGCTCGACGAGGCCTGACCGGGCTGACCGGCGTGCTACACTGAGCATCTGCGCAACGCTGAGCAATTGTTCAGCTGACTGCGACGGAGGGCACGGTGGCCGACGAGCTGAGCCGCGACGAGCACGAGCTCCTGGCGCGCATCGCCCGTCGTTCGTATGTCGACGGACGGACACAGGGCGAGATCGCGGCGGAGTTCGGTCTCTCCCGACCGAAGGTGCAGCGTCTGCTCGAGCGCGCGCGAGCGACGGGTGTCGTCGACATCCACATCGATGTCCCGCTCGGCGTGGACCTGGACCTCGAGGCCCGGCTGGCCGACACGTTCGGCCTCCACGAGGCGATCGTGAGCGCGGCCGCCGACGACGGGACGACACAGCGCGCCGCGGTGGCGCGTAGCGCGGCCCGATACCTGGAGCGGCGGCTACGCGACGGAACCGTGGTCGCGGTGAGCCACGGCCGCGACATCGGCGAGGTGCCCCGCTTCTTTCGGCCGCCGGGCGCGATCGACTGCATCTTCGCCAGCGCCATGGGCGGCTCGCCGCGGGTCGACGCGCCGACGAATCCGAACGAGATCTGCAGAGCGCTCGCCGAGCGCTGCGGCGGTCGGGCCGAGAGCCTCTACGCGCCCGCCTACGTCGAGAGCGTCGAGATGCGCGACCGGCTGATGGAGCAGGAGGCGGTGGCCCACGCCCTCGAGCTGGCGTCACAGGCGGACCTGGCGCTGGTTGGCATCGGTGGCACCGATGACGAATGCACGATGGTCCGCAGCGGCTGCCTCTCCCTCGATGAGATCGCCCGGCTGCGCGCACAGGGCGCGGTCGGCGATGTCATCGGCAACTACGTCGACGCCGACGGCAGGCTGATGAGCGCGCCGCACAGCAGCCGGCTCGTGGGCCTGTCGCTCGACGACCTGCGTGACATCGGCACCGTCGTCGCGGTCGCCAGTGGCGCCGAGAAGCCGCTCGCGGTGCTCGGTGTCCTGCGCTCGGAGATCATCGACGTCCTGATCGTGGACGTCACGAATGCCCGCGCGGTGCTGGACCTGCACGCGCGAGCGCATGGAGCCGCCTGATGCGCGGAGGAGGAATCTGAATGCCGGTCGTGCCGACCCAGGAGATCGTGAACCGCGCGTTCGAGGGCCGCTACGGCGTGGCGGCGATCAACGTCGTGAACGACCTGACCATGGAGGCGGTGCTCGCCGCGGCCGATGAGCTGCGAGCGCCACTGATCGTCCAGACATCGGTCAAGACGGTGAAGTCGCTGGGCGCTGATCTGCTCCTCGCCATGTGGAGGGTCATGACCGCGTCGATCAGCGTGCCGGTTGCGCTGCATCTCGACCATTGCCCCGACCGCGAGGTGATCAGCCTGTGCCTCGCGAAGGGTTGGAACTCGGTGCTCTTCGACGGCTCGAAGCTGAGCGTGGAGGAGAACCAGGCGCAGACGCGCGAGGTCGTGGCCGAGGCCCGGCAATACGGCGCCATGGTCGAGGGAGAGATCGAGGGCTTCAAGCGCGTGGAGGAGATGGGCGACGACGAGGTTCCCGCATCCCTCTCGCTGGATACGGCGCTCGAGTTCATCCGCTCCACCGGCGTGGATGTCTTCGCCCCCGCGATCGGGAACGCGCACGGGATGTACCGCGCGACGCCGACGCTCGACAGCCAGCGGGTGACGGACATCGTCAACGCCACCGGCATCCCCGTCGCGCTGCACGGCGGCACCGGGATGACGGCCGAGCAGTTCGGTGACCTCATCGCGCGGGGCTGCGCCAAGGTGAACATCTCGACTGCGCTCAAGATCCGATTCATCCAGTCGGGCTACGACTACATCACCGAGCACCCTGATCAGTACGACCCACCGTCACTCTTCGCCGTCCAAAGGACCGCGGTCATGGAGATGACGAAGGAGCACATTCGTCTCCTTGGCAGCGACGGCAAGGCCGCATGACGGCACTCATCTTCGACTGCGACGGCGTCCTGGCCGACACCGAACGCGACGGGCATCGCGTCGCCTTCAACCAGGCGTTTCGCGAGCTCGGCCTCCCGATCGACTGGTCCGAGGAGGCCTACGCCAAGAAGCTGCAGATTGCCGGTGGCAAGGAGCGGATGGCGAGCGAGCTGACGCCGGCATTCGTTCGTGAGCACGGGCTCCCCGAGGATCCGCCGGGGCAGGCCGAACTGCTCGCCGACTGGCATCGGCGCAAGACGGCGATCTACACCGACATGGTCGCCGCCGGCAGGCTGCCGACCCGTCCAGGCGTGCGCCGCCTCATCGGCGAGGCGCAGGACGCGGGCTGGCTGATCGGCGTGGCATCCACCTCGGCGGAGCCATCGGTCCGAGCCATCCTCGAGCAGGCCGTCGGGCCGGAGCGCGCGGGCCGTGTCGACCTGCTCCTGGCGGGCGATGTGGTGGCCCACAAGAAACCCGCACCCGACATCTACCTGCTCGCCATCGAGCGTCTCGGCATCGACCCATCCCAGGCACTCGTCATCGAGGACTCGCGCAACGGGCTGCTGGCAGCCGTCGGCGCCGGTCTTCGGTGCGTGATGACGGTCAACGGCTACACGGAGGACGAAGAGAACAGCGAAGCAATCCTGGTTGTCACCTCGCTCGGCGATCCGGACGGTGAACGCACGCGTGTCCTCGCCAACCGCAGCGCGGCGAAGCCGGGCGACTACATCACCCTGGCGGACCTGGAGCGGTGCCTGGCGCCCTGACACGTCGGCTCCATCCAACCCGAGAGGGTCCAACGAGGAGGTTCGTATGGCTCAACCTGCGCTCGACGACGTCGACCTGGTCATCACGACCATGGCCCGGACGATCGTCGACAACGCGGATCACTTCGCGCAGCTCGACGCTGTGGCCGGTGACGGCGACTTCGGCTACTCGCTTCGCAACGGCTTCGAGGTCGTCGCCGCCGAGTACGACACATTCGACCGATCGAGCATCGGCGCGGTCCTCAAGAAGATCGGCTTCGTGATCTCCGGGAAGGTCGGCGGTGTCAGCGGACCGATCTGGGGCACCGCCTTCCTGCGCGCGGCGGCTGCTGCCGGAGACCGCACCGAGCTGGCGGCGGACGACGTGATCGCGATCCTGCGGGCCGCGATCACGGGGATCATGCAGCGCGGCGAGGCGTCGCTGGGCGACAAGACCCTGCTCGACGCGCTCGTGCCCGCCGTCGACAGCCTCGAGGCGAGCCTGACTGCCGGCGTCGGCGACCACGGCGTCGCCGCGCTCGCCGAAGCAGCCGAGGTCGCGACGAAGGCGGCCGAAGGCACGATGGGGATGCTCGCCATGCGCGGCCGCGCCGCGTACACGGGCGAGCGCAGCCGCACATCGGTCGACGCCGGAGCAACGGCGGTCGGCGTCATTCTCCAGGCCATCAGCGCCGCGTGGCGCGACAAGTACGGTGATCGACAGGAGGCCCAGGCGTGAAGAAGTTCGTCAACGATCCGCGGCAGTTCGTGCCGGAGATGCTGACCGGCATCCAGCTCGCGAGCGGCGGCATGCTGAAGTACGAGCCCAAGTACAACCTCATCTATCGGGCGGACATGCCCAGTGATGACAAGGTCTCGATCATCCAGGGCTCCGGCTCGGGCCACGAGCCGGCTCACACGATGATCGTGGGCAAGGGCATGCTCGACGGCGCGTGCCCCGGTGACGTCTTCGCCGGCCCGCCGGTCGAGTTCGTGTACGAGACCTCGAAGCTGCTGAACTCGCCGAAGGGCATCCTGCACATCGTCAACAACTACACCGGCGATCGCACGGCGTGGGAGATGGCCAAGGAGCTGTGCGAGGCCGACGGCATGAAGATCGGGACGCTGCTCGTCAACGACGACGTCGCGGTCAAGGACTCGACGTGGACGGTCGGCCGCCGCGGCGTGGCGGGCAACTTCTTCGTCATCAAGGCCGTCGGTGCGGCGTCGGAAAACGGCGCCGAGCTCGATGAGCTGGTGCGCATCGGCGAGAAGGTCATCGCCAACGTCCGAACGATGGGCATCGCCCTCAGCTCGTGCACGCCGCCGGTCCGCGGGACGCCGCTCTTCGAGATCGGTGACGACGAGATGGAGGTCGGGATCGGCATCCACGGGGAGCCCGGCCGCCAGCGGACGAAGCTCGTGCCGGCCGACGAGATCGTCGACATCCTGCTCGACGCGGTCGTCCCCGACCTGCCGTTCGAGTCGGGCGACGAGGTCGCGCTGATGATCAACGGGCTCGGCGGCACCCCGATCAGCGAGCTCTACCTCCTCTACGGGATCGCACATCGCAAGCTCGAGGAGAAGGGGATCAAGATCTTCCGCAGCTACGTGAACGAGTACTGCACGAGCCTGGAGATGGCCGGCGCGTCGCTCACGCTGCTGAAGGTCGACGACGAGCTCAAGGAGCTGCTCCTCGCGCCGGCCGAGGTGTCGAACCGCATCTTCTAGCGCGAGCGGGCGGGC
>DAINOY010000023.1:0-762 GCA_036743735.1 Chloroflexota bacterium | reverse complement strand
GTCCTGCCGGTGTGGGGTGGGGGTGCCCACGGGATCGGCTGGGCGGCCGCCGCCGAGCGGGTTGCAGGCCAGCCGGGCATCATACGGCGGGGGCGCAAGCGGGGCAAGCGCTTCAGTTGACGAAGCGAAATCGGATGCTATACTCCTCATTCGCGTGTCTGCGCCCCCCCATGCCCTCGTTGAGGAGTCCTGAATGGCTTTGGCCGAGTCAGCCAGCCGAGTTGAGCTGGCCCCGAGCCGTGAGAGTTTCTCGCACATTCCGGAGGTCCTTCCCCTCCCGAATCTCATCCAGACCCAGACCGATTCATTCAATTGGTTCGTCACCAGCGGCCTTCGCGAGCTGCTGGACGAGATCACCCCGATCACCGATTTCACCGGCAAGAACCTCGAGCTGCACTTCCGAGACTTCTACTTCGAGGACCCGAAGTTCAACGAAGAGGAGTGCCGCACCCGCGACCTGACCTACTCGCGTCCGCTCAAGGTCGAGGTCGACCTCATCATCAAGGAGACCGACGAGGTCAAGCACCAGACCGTCTTCATGGGCGACTTCCCATGGATGACGGAGCAGGGCACCTTCATCATCAACGGCGCCGAGCGCGTCGTGGTCAGCCAGCTCGTCCGCTCCCCGGGGGTTTACTACACCGCCTCCGAGGACCCCTCGACGGGTCGGATGCTGTATGCCGCCAAGGTGATCCCGAACCGCGGCGCCTGGCTCGAGTTCGAGACGAGCAACAAGGACCTGCTCAGCGTCAAGGTCGACCG
>DAINOY010000022.1:0-11803 GCA_036743735.1 Chloroflexota bacterium | reverse complement strand
GTAGAGATACGCAATTGTCGCTACCACGCTGACGAGACCCCGGGCCAGGGCGAGGTAGAAAGCCAGGGCTGCCAATTGCCCGACCACCCCGGCGAGAAAGCTGAACGACATGATCGCCATCACCGCGGTAATCGAGGCTGTGAGTTCCATCGGAAGCTCCTTTCCGATCGGCGGCGTGCCACCGCTCGGATACGAGCGCGACTTGACCGTCCTCATCGACGACGGCCTGTTGCGCCACGAGGTCGTGTGGGCCGCCGCCGGACTGCCCGATGCCGTCTTCGCCGCGGAACCGGCCGCGCTCGGCCGAGCGGCCGGCGCACGAACCGTCCACGTCGCAGAGGAACGGCGGGCAGGCTGAGCGCCGCGGTCAGGGCTGGTCAGTACGCAGGACGAGATCGGTCTCGTCCAGGTCACCCGTCAGGCTCACCTGGAGCAGCCGCGCGCCGTCGTGGAAGCGGATGATCCCCACGCCTTCCCCGGGATAGACGCCCTCGATCGGGAAGTCGGCCGCTGGCAACCTGTCCTGGTAGAAGGCGAAGACGTCATACGTGCCGAGCGGTACGTACCAGCGCGCGATGACCGTCGCATCGGTCGGATCGAGCAGTGCGGGGCGTGCCTCGTCCATGACCGGAAAGCCCGCCGGCATCGGAGGACGCTGGGCGGCGAGCGGGTCCGATGGGCCCGGAGTGGGCGGGACGACGAAGGGCGGTCGCGGCGGAAGCGGGTCCTGCTGGCTGGCCGCCGGGGAGCCCGTGTCGGGGGCGGTCGGTGCGGCGCTCGGAGACGACCGACCGGTCACCAGCGATGATGGTGCCCCATTCGGTGACGGCGTGCTGCAGGCCGTGAGCAGGGCGGCCACGACGACACACAGGCTCCTCAGATACACCACGGCATGACCTCCATCATGTGACGGTGGACGCGGCCTACGGCCGCGCCCACGAAAACTCACGGCAGGATGTTCGTGACACGGATCGGCACGTAGAAGCCACCCAGCCGGCCCCAGTCGAACCAGAAGACGCGCTGGGCCAGCAGGTTGAAATACTCCTTGTACTCGCCGACGACCGGCGATCCCTTGATCCCGAACGTGAAGCGGCCGATGCCACCCGGATTGACGGCCAGCTGGTCCACATTCGTGGCGACCGGGGCCGAGGGCCAGTCCGCCGCGCGAAAGACCGAGTTGTGGAGCGCGGGATTCCACGTGCACAGCATCAGCCGCAGGGTGCCGAGGTCATTCCTCCATTGGCGCCCGCCGTCGTTGCGGAACTCGACCCAGTGCATGACCGTCTGACCCCTTCGAACGACGACCGTGTTCGGGTTGTCCTCGCGCACGTACGAGGCGAGGTACGGCACCCGCGCCGGCCACGTCGTCCAGCGGCGCTCGGCGTGCGGATCAACGGTGCGCAGGGCGCCGCCGACCGGTACCTGGAGCTCGTAGTGGACGTGCGGCGCCGTGCACAGTCCTGAACAGGCCGACACCGCGATCTGCTGCCCGGCAACCACCGCCTGGGTCGGCGCAACCAGCGCGCCGTTGTTCGCGATGTGGAAGTAGACGGTCTGTGCGCCACCGGCGTGCTGGATGCGGACGAAGTTGCCGAACGGGCCCGGCGTGCTCGGATTGTTCTGCACCACGTCGACGACGGTCCCGTCGCGCGCAGCGACGATGGAACTTCCGTAGTCCATCAGGTAGTCCTGGCCGGTGTGGTTGTCGTACGACCGCCCCCAATGGTTCGCGCAGTCCCACCAGACCTGCCCGGTCCAGTCGAGCTGGACGCAGGGCCGAGCGTCGCGATCGACGCCGTAGCTCATGACGACGTCGGGGTTCGTGTAGGGGAGCGTGTAATCGTCCGCCGCTGCAGCCACGCCGGCAGCGGCCAACGAGAGTCCAACGGCTGCCAGCGCAGCCCGTACCAGGCGATTCATGGCGCACACTCCACTGAGCATTCGCTCCAGGTTGCCGTTGCCTGCGGCAGCCGATCCAGCACCGATCCGTCGAGTGCCAGGATCGTGGTGCCAGCGCCGCGGCGAACGGCGAGCAGGTCGCCGTTCGGCGAGAAGCGTGGATGGCTGCCGGAGCCGACGCGCCTCGTCTCGCCCGTCACCGTCGACTGCACGTAGATCCCGTCTCCGGTGACTTCGTAGGCAACCGAGCTCCCGTCGCGCCCGATGTCGGCATCGATGGCCTGCGCGCCCAGGTCGGCGACGCGCTGCGGCCCGGTCGGTGCCACGCGGTTCACGACGGTCGTCCCGGTCGTGGCGTCGTGTGCGGTGTAGGCGATGCCGTCGGCGAGCCGAACGATGCCGTAGACGAGCTCGCCCTCGCCACTCAGTGCCACGAGGGCGCCGCCCTGCGGATCGAAACGCACCAGCCGTGACTGCCACGGCGCCTCCACCGAGCTGACGGCCAGGAGCAGCAGCGTGCCGTCCGGCTCGAACAGCACCGGCCCCATGAACGGCCCGGCCGCCAGCTCCGACAGCGCGCCGCTCGCCGCGTCGATGCGCAACAGGCGCCCGCCGCCATCGAGGGCGGCCAGCCAGCGCTGGTCGGGCGCGAGCTCGGCATCGATGACGCCCGGGACGCTGACGAGGAGCTGGGACCCATCATCGCGCTGGAGCGTGATCGTTCCGGCCTGATCGGCAATGAGGTCAGCGGCCACGACGAACGCCGCATCGTCCGTCACATCGAGCAGGCGCGCCGCCTCGAAGGCGTCCGCACGGGCCTGTACCGTTGCCTTCGGGAGCGTTGCGACGAGCAGCGTCGAGCTGCCCACCGCCCGCTCGCTGACGGTGATCGCGTGGCCCGCCTCGCGGGCTTCGGCAGCAGTCAGCCGTGAGGTGGGCGCCGGCCGCTCGGCTCGGGCCGGCGGACCGACCAGCTGGGACGCGAGCAGCAACACGCCGAGCCCGGTGACGAGCAGCCGGAGCCACCGCAGACCTCGTGGCCGGGGCGGCGCGGGATCTCGCAGCGCGGGCGTGCGCGGTCGGCTGCGGGGCAGATGGAGATGCAGGAACATCGCGGGATACCTCCTCAAGGGTGAGCTGAACGGCATGCGATGCGTCCTGCGGCGGCGACGGGTCTCCTTTCGGCTGGTGGGACGTTGGTGTCGATCGGCGAACCCTAGCCGGTGCCGCTTACCAGCCACTTATCGCGGATAATCGGCCGCCGATGCCCCAGTTCCTCGTCCTCCTGTTCGGTGCGCTCGGCCTGCTCCTGGCCGCTGGAGGCCTGCTCGCCATTCGGGCCAGTGGTGCGCACCCGCGCCTCGCGCAGCGCTACGCCGGCGCGCAGGAGCAGCGGGTCGGTGATCTCCTGGACCTGGCCGAGCCTCCGGCCCGCCCGCTGCGAGTCACCGGCCGCGTCCGCTGCGCCGATCCGCTCGTCACCCCCGAGGGTGACTCGCTCGTGGCCTACCACCGCGACGTCGAGGTCCGGCTCCCGGGCGGCGGCTGGCGAACGATCGATCGGCTGCGCGAGACCCGCTCCTTCGAGCTGTGGGACCACGACGGCTCGCTCACCGTCGATCCGGCGCTGGCGGCCGAGCCACTCGTGACGATTCCGCATGTCTGGCGTGGCGCCCCCGACGAGCTCGAGGCGCATTTCCGCCCCGCGCTGGATCGCCTGGTCGGGTCGGGCACGCCTCCGAGCGAGGCGCGTTCGGTAACCCGCCTGGTCAGCACCGTGGATCGGATCGGGCTGTTGGCTGAGGTTCGGCGCAACGCCACCGGCATCGCGCTCGAGCCACCCCCCGGTGGCTTCATCCTCAGCACCCTGGAGCTCGATGCGGCGATGCGCCTGCTCGGCGGCCCGCGCCGCGGGCTGCTGGTCGGCGGCTATGTCGCCGTCGTGGTCGGCGGGCTGGTCGCGGTCGGCGCGCTCCTCATCGGGCTCGTCTCAGCGTTCGTCTGAGCCACCTCGGGCATTGAGCCGAGGCGCCCATCGGGGGTACGGGCGTCATCGGTACCACCGGGGTATCGGCTCCACGGGTTCCCACATCTACCATCCGATGCACCCCGCTTCACACATGTTCCACCGTCTGGGGTGCACGATGGAGACGGCCGTGCCCAATACCACGCGGAGCCATCAGCAGCAGCGCGAAGCCCTCGTGAGCGTCGCGCAGGCCGCCATGCTCCTCGGCGTGCACCCGAACACGATCCGGGCCTGGACCGACGCCGGCCGCCTTCCCGCCTACCGCATCAATGCCCGCGGCGACCGACGCTTCCGGCGCGCCGATGTCGAGCGCCTCCTGCTCGAGGGTGATGCCGCGCACACGGTCTCGGGCACGCCCGCTCCGGCCGTCGGCCGACGGGACTGGGTCGTCGCGGCGCTCGACCGCCTGGCCCAGGGCGGGGCATCGGCTTCGAGCCCTGCGTCAGCCAGCCGGCTGGCGGTCGAGACGCTGCGCTCGCAGGTGGGGCTGAAGAAGGCCGCGATCTACCTCTCGCGCGCCGATGAGCTGCTGCTCGAGTCGCACGGCGGCTATGTGACGCCTCCGCCCGCCAGGCTCACGCAGCCGCTCCCCGAGGCCGCACCCGGGACGCTGCGTCTTCCTCTCGTGGCGGGAACCATCCGCGTCGGGCTCATCGTCCTGGAGGAGGTTCCCGACGGCGAGGATCTCGCCTCGCTGCGGAGCGTGGCGAACGCGATCGCATTGACCCTCAGCGCGGCCCAGCTGCTGGCCCGGCTGCGACGCGAGCTGCGTCGGGCGCGGGCGCTGCGCGGCGTGATCACCGAGCTCTCCGGCCATCTCGACCTCAACGATGTGCTGCAGGAGGTGGTGCAGCGAACGCGCGGCCTGTTCGATGCCGATCGCGGCGGCCTGTGGCTCGTGAGCGAGGGACGCCATCCGTTCACGCTCGCCGCCCAGCACGGTCTCTCGGAGCGGTTCATCGCCAGCACGACGCACCTGACCATGGAGAGCGATGCGCTCGGTGTCCGCGCCGTCCAGGAGCGTGCACCGATCGCGAGGACGCACATCGAGGACGGCGAGGGTGTCGGCGCCATGGGACGGGCCTACGCCGAGGAGGGAATCCGCACCGCCTGCCTCGTGCCGCTCATCGCCGATGGCCGTGCGGTGGGGCTGTTGGGGCTGTACCACGACACCGATCGCCCCTGGCCCGAGGAGGAGATCTCGCTCGTCGGCGCCTTCGCCAACCAGGCCGCGATCGCGATCAGCAACGCGCGACTCTATCGGTCGGTCGGCGAGCAGGCTGCGCGCATGCGCTCGATCCAGGACCTCTCCGCGCGGCTCAACCGGCTGAACGAGGTGCGCGCGATCGGGCAGGCGATCGTCGACGAGGCCTCGACCCTGGCGGACTATCACGACATCCGCGTCTACTCGGTCGACTGGAGCCGCGGAACGTGCGACGTGATCGCCTTCACGAAGGAGATGCTCGGCGATGGCGGCGATTACGAGGAGCGGCTGCGGGTCCAGATCGGCGAGGGCTTCACCGGCTGGGTCGCCGAGCATGGCGAGCCGCTCCTGATCGACAACGCACTCGACGACCCGCGCGGCAAGACGATCGACGACACTGACGACATCGAGGAGTCGATGCTCGTGGTGCCGATGGTCTTCGAGTCGAAGGTGCTCGGCGTCATCGTCCTGTCTCAGCTCGGCGTCGACCGCTTCACGACCGACGACCTGCAGACGATGACGATCTTCGCCGGCTACGCGGCGCAGGCCATCGCCAACGCGACCGCGTACGAGCGACTCGCCGAGCAGTCCGAACAGCTCGCACGCCAGCTGGATTCGCAGCGTCGTCTGCTCGAGATCAACGAACGGCTCCTCTCCGCGCTCGACCCGTCCGAGGTGTTTCAGACGATCGCCGACAGCCTCCGCGCCGTGGTTCGCTACGACAACCTGTCGATCTATCGCACCGATCGCGAGGGGCGGGTGCTGCGCCCGGTCCTCACCCGTGAGCGGTTCGCCGAGGAGGTCTCGCGCTACCTCATTCCCTTCGGCCGCGGCCTGATGGGCTGGGTCGTGGAGCACGGTGAACCGGTCCTCGCCAACGACGCGCTGTCCGACCCGCGCGTCGTCCAGATCCCCGGCACGCCGGCGGAGCCGGAGGCGCTCATCGTGGTCCCGCTGATCTTCGACGGCGAGGTGATCGGCGCCATGAACGTGAGCCGCATCGGCACGGGCGAGATCGCCTTCTCTGCCTTCGACTTCGAGCTCGTCAAGCTCTTCGCCGGCCAGGCATCGATCGCCCTGCGCAACGCCGACGAGCACCACGCCGTCTCGCAGCGCGCCGATACCGATGCCCTGACCGGGATGGGCAACCACGGCGCCTTCCAGCGCACGCTGGCCACGGCCATCGACGCCGCGGCCGCGGCGCAGAGCACGGTTGGCCTGCTGATGATGGACCTCGACCGCTTCAAGGCCTACAACGACACGCTCGGCCACCCGGCGGGTGACCGGCTGCTGCACGCCATCGCCACCGCCATCTACAGCGCGGCACGCTCCGAGGACCGGGTCTTCCGCTACGGCGGCGACGAGTTCGCGCTCGTCCTCGGCGGGATCGATCCGGCTGATATCGGGCCGGTCGCGGAGCGGGTGCGCCGGGCGGTGGCGCGCGTGACCGAGGGCAGCGAGCCGACGGTCACGATCACCGTCGGCGTGGCGATGTACCCGCGCGACGCGGCCGACAAGAACGATCTCATCGCTGCCGCGGACACGGCGCTCTACTTCGGTAAGCAGGCGGGCGAGGACCGCGTCGTCCGTGCCGATCAGCTGCCCGACGAGGTTCGCACCCTGCGCGGCCGTCTCGACGAGCTGGCGCGGGCCGCGCTGCGCCATCCGGCCGAGGCCGGGCACGTCGAGGAGCTGGTCGAGCAGGCGGTTCGCGGCGAATCCGACGAGGCCGGGCGCAGCATGCTGCTCGGCCTGGCGCACCTGCTCGAGTCGCGCGACGCGCGGACGCGAGGCCATGGCGACCGCGTCGGTCGCCTGGCACGCCAGGTCGCGCTCGAGCTCGACTGCGACGAGGCGACGGCCACGGCCATTGAGCTCGGCGCGCGGCTGCACGACGTCGAACAGCACCGCGGGGGCGGGATCAGGCTCGTGGACGACGTCGTCGACTGGGGCCATGCCCCGGGCACTGACGAGGCGCGGGCCGATGCCGACAGCCTCGGCGACCACGTCGTCGCCGCGGCACACGCCTACGACGTGCTGATGGCCGAGGAGGGCAGCGCAACCGGCGGGCGGCGCGACGCCGTCGCCGCGATCCGCGCGCGGACCGATCTCGATCCGACGGTCATCGCCGCCCTCGAGCGGGTCGTCGGCGGCAGCACGACCGGGGCGCGCCGCCGGCAGATCGACGAGGTATCGGGCGCCGCCTGATCGCATCGTTTCGGGCACGCCTGCCTCCGAGCCCGCGGTATCATCGCCCGGCTGATGCCGATGCCCCGCGCCCGGCTGGGGCGGGCCCCGCTGGCGGTCCTGCTCTCGGGCCTCCTCGCCGCCTGCGGCTCGACCACCGACCCGAGCAGCTCCGAGCTCGAGCCGGCCGGATCGGGACCGATCACCGCCAGCAGCAGCGCGACCCCCTTCGCGACCGCCACGCCATCACCGACGCCTGAGCCGAGCCCGTCGTATACGAACCCGCCCGACCCCGATCTGCTGGCGCTCATCCCGGACGCTGCCGGCGGCGCGCCGATCGCAACGCCCGCCGTCGCGGATTACGGGCTCACCCCCGGCGACATCGGTGAGGTGTTTGGCGAGATCGGACGCCACTTCCGCTCGCTGGCCATCGCCTACATCGAGCAGCCACGCCTCTCGTTCTACGCGATGCGCATGGACGGGCCGATCGCGACGACCGCCGATCTCCAGCCACACCTGGCGGAGATCGGGCGCTACGTCGGGATCGCGGGCCTCGACCCCGACCCCTGGTCGCTGGCGGTCGTCGCCGATCGCGAAGTCTGGGTGCGTCCCGAGGACAACGCGACCGCGGCCGGCACGATGATCTACACCTGGATCGCTGACGACGTCGCGTTCCTCATCATCGGCACCGATGACTCGGTGAACCAGGCGCTCATCGCTGAGCTGCCCGGCGTGCCGGCGGCGACCCCCACACCGGAGCCGTCCGTCGTCCCGAGCGGGTCGGTGCCGGCTTCACCCGCGGGCTAGGATTTCCGCCGATGGTGAGCATGATCGCCTACGGCGTCAGCGTCGTCGGGACCGTCCTGACCCTGGCGATGCGCTTCCTGGGCGCCGATGCTGCCCTGACCTTCGGCGTCTCGGCGCTCACCATTTTGGCCCTCGCCTACACGCTTGGCCACGCGACCGAGCAGCTCGGGGCGGTGGCAGGCCCGCGCGTCGGTGGGATCATGAACGCGACCGTCGGGAACGTCGGCGAGCTGATCATTGCCGGCTTTCTCATCGTCGACGGGCAGCTGGCGATCGTGCACGCGTCGATCACCGGCTCGATCATCGGCAACCTGCTCCTCGTCCTCGGTGCCTCCCTCCTCGTCGGCGGCCTGCGCAACGGCATCCAGCGCTACGACTCGCAGCTGACCGGCATGAACGCCGCCTCGCTCATCCTGGCCACGATCGGGCTCGTGGTGCCGGCGACCTTCGCCTTCCTCATCGGCGCGGGCGAGTCGACCGGTCCGGGCGACCCGAACTTCGGCCGCATCGAGGGGCTGACCGTCGGCGTGGCGATCCTGCTCCTCATCACCTACGCCGCGCAGACCTGGTTCTTCCTGCGCTCGTCGGACTCGCCCGAGACGACCCACTCGGGAGAGGCGCAGGCGGCGGCGGCGGCGGAGCACGCCACCTGGAGCTGGAAGCGATCGCTCGCCGTCCTCATCGCGTCGGCAGCCGCGCTGACGGCGGCAAGCGAGGTGCTGGTCCACAACCTGGAGCCGGCCGCCGAGGCGCTCGGACTGCCCGACCTGTTCATCGGCATCATCCTCATCCCGCTCATCGGCAACCTGGCCGAGCACATCGTGGGCGTGACGCTGGCCTACAAGAACAAGATGGACTTCAGCCTGGTCACGAGCATCGGCTCGGCGACGCAGATCGCACTCTTCGTCACCCCGCTGCTCGTCTTCTTCGGCCTGGCGGTGGGGCAGCCGCTGTCGCTGGTCTTCACCCCGCTCGAGGTCGTCGGCGTGGGGGTCGGTGTGTTCATCGCCAGCTACATCGCCCTCGACGGGCGCTCGAACTGGGTCGAGGGCCTCCAGCTGCTCAGCGTCTACCTCATCGTCGCGATCGCCTTCTTCTTCCTGGGCTGACCCGGCCCGAAGGTGGCTGCGGCTATCATCGAGCCCCATGCTGCGAGCGCCCTCGCCGGTCGTCTCCATCGGCTGGCTGCGTGATCACCGCGACGATCCCGACCTGCGGATCGTCGATGCGCGCTGGTCGCTCACCGGGCCACCCGGGCGGGAGGCGTACGACGCCGGCCACCTACCCGGGGCGATCTTCCTGGACCTCGACCGGGAGCTGGCGGCGGATCCGGCGCGCGGACCTGGCCGGCATCCGCTGCCGAGCGGCGCCGAGCTGGCACGCACGCTCGGGAGCCGCGGGATCGGCGACGAGCACACGGTCGTGGCGTACGACGACGCCGGCGGCAGCGTGGCGAGCCGCATCTGGTGGCTCTTCCGCCACTTCGGGCACGACGCGTCGGTGCTCGACGGAGGCATCGCGGCCTGGACTGCTGCGGGCGGCGAGCTGACGACCGAGATACCGGAGTATCCGCGCGCGACCTGGACTCCCCGGCCGGCGCGCGACGACGTCGTCGACCATCGGGCGCTGGTCGCCGGACGCGATGCCGGGTCGGTGCTGCTCGACGCCCGGGCGGTCGAGCGATATCGCGGCGACGTCGAGCCCGTCGACGCACGGGCGGGCCACATCCCGGGAGCGCGCTCTGCGCCGTGGAGCGCGAACCTGGATGCGCAGGGACGCTTCAGGGTGCCGGCGGAGCTGCGCGAGCACTACGCGGCGCTCGGCGTGGCCACCGGAGGAGCGAGGCCGATCGTCTACTGCGGCTCGGGCGTGAACGCCACGCACGGCCTCCTGGCGCTGGACCTCGCCGGGATCGACGGCGTCCTGTACGAGGGCTCGTGGTCGGACTGGGCGTCGCGCGACGAGCTGCCGGCAGCGTCCGGTCCGGACGAGGGCTGACCGATGGACGACGAGCGTGCCGCGATCGCGATCGATGACGAGGACCAGGAGGCGCTGAACGACCGCGCGGGCCGCAAGCGGGACCGGCTGGCCCGGCTCCTGGCGGTCGTCTCGATCCTCTATTCGCGCGGCCACGACGACGCCGGCGTGCCGGTCAAGGAGATCGCTCGCCTCACCGACATGACCGAGCGCACCGTGTACCGCGACCTGCGTGCGCTCGAGGACGAGCTCGGCGTCCCGATCTTCCAGGCGGGGCGCGGCCGCTACGGGATCGAGCGCAAGTTCTTCCTCCCGCCGCTGGCGCTCTCGGTGCCGGAGGCGATCGTCCTCTTCCTCGCCGCACGGCTCATCAACCGCTGGAGCGACGAGTACGACGCCGCGGTCGTGAGCGCCTTCACGAAGATCGCCCACGCGCTGCCGCAGCCGATCGCGCGGCACGTCGACGCCGCGATGCTGGCGGTCCACGCCCGCGGACCGAACGAGCCGTACTCGCGTGCCTTCGCCAGCGTCGCGCGAGCTTGGGCCGAGGGTCGTGTCGTCGAGCTCACCTACGAGGCGCCGGCTCGCGAGCCGAAGCGAACGCGCTTCCACCCCTACTTCCTCGAGCCCTGGGCGCCGGGGCGCAGCGTGTACCTCATCGGCCATGACGAGTCTGCCGACGCGATGCGAACCTACAAGGTCGAGCGCATCACCTCGGCGACCCTCACGCAGGACCGCTACGAGATCCCATCGGAGTTCGATCCTGACCGATGGCTGGCCCACTCCTGGGGGATCTGGTCGGCCGACACGACACCGCCGGTGACCGTCCGGCTGCGATTCGATGCGTCGGTTGCCCATCGCGTCCGTGAGTCGATCTGGCATCGCAGCCAGGAGCTGACCGACCTGCCCGATGGCGGGGTCGAGCTGCGCGTCACCGTCGCCGGCGTGACCGAGATCCGGCCCTGGATCATGTCGTGGGGCGACACGGTGGAGGTGCTCGAGCCGGCCGAGCTGCGCGAGATCGTGGCAACCGCGCTGCGCGGCGCGCTGGCCCGCTACGACGCCTAGCGCCTTGGAGACCGAGCTCAAGTACCTCGCGGCCGACGACCGGATCCTGGAGCGACTGGCGGACCTGCCAGGGCTCGGGCCGGCGCGGCTGGGTCCGGCGCGGGTGACGCACGAGCGCGACCGGTACCTCGACACGGTGGACCGCCGCCTGGCGGCACAGCGGTGGGCGTGCCGCCTGCGCACACGCGACGCCGAAACGATCGTCAGCTTGAAGGGACCCGCGGCCCCTGCCCAGCCTGATGACCCTGCGGCCCTGCATCGCCGCCCGGAGATCGAGGGCCCGGCGAGCGAGGCTCTCGATCCACGCCGCTGGCCCGCGAGCGCAGCGCGCGACGAGCTGCTGGCGCTGTCGGCCGGCGCGCCGCTCGTCGAGCAGCTCCGGCTCGAGCAGGAGCGGCGTCAGCGCGACGTGCTGCTCGACGGGACGCGAGCCGGCGAGGTCAGCCTGGACCTCGTGTCGGTCCTGGTCGGCGAGCGGCCACTCGGCCGGCTCCGCGCCGTCGAGCTGGAGCTGGACGCGACGCGCGCCCCGGACGCGACGAGCGTTCGGCGACTCGACCGTGCCCTGCGAGACCTGGGCGGGCTCGAGGCGGATCCCCGCAGCAAGCTCGAGCACGCACTGGCCATGCTCGCGG
>DAINOY010000021.1:0-12193 GCA_036743735.1 Chloroflexota bacterium | reverse complement strand
GAGCGTCGCGACCCGCGCGCTGAGCCCGGGGATCGCGATCATCATGAGCGCGCTGGCCAACTTCGGCGGCGCGCTCATCGGTACCGAGGTGGCGAAGACCATCGGCGCCGGCATCGTCAACGCGACCGATGCCAACCAGGTCGTGGTGGCGGCGGCGCTCCTGGGCGCGATCGCGTGGAACCTGCTCACCTGGCGGCTCGGGATTCCGAGCTCGAGCAGCCACGCGCTGATCGGCGGGCTCCTCGGCGCGTCGTTCGCCGCGGTCGGCGTAAGCTCCTGGAACATCGAGGGCATCGTGGGCAAGGTGCTGCTGCCGCTCGTCGGCTCGCCGATCATCGGTGGCATCGGCGGATTCGCCCTCATGGTGCTGCTCTTCAACCTGCTCCGGAATGCGAACCCGCAGCGGCTGCACGGCGTCTTCCGGCGCCTCCAGGTGCTCTCGGCCGGCTACATGGCGTTCAGCCACGGCAGCAACGACGCCCAGAAGACGATGGGCATCATCACCCTGGCCCTGGTGACGGCGGGCATCCAGAGCGAGTTCGAGCCGCCGCTGTGGGTGATCCTGCTGGCGGCATCGGCGATCAGTCTCGGCACCGCGGCCGGTGGCTGGCGAATCATCAAGACGATGGGCACCAAGGTCGTGAAGCTCGACCCGATCCATGGCTTCGCCGCGGAGACGACCGCGGCCACCGTGATCTTCAGCGCGTCGCACTTCGGCATGCCGGTCAGCACCACGCACGTCATCAGCAGCGCGATCATGGGCGTCGGCTCGGTCGACCGCTTCTCTGCGGTCCGGTGGGGCATCGTCCGCAGCATCCTCACCGCGTGGGTGCTGACGATCCCGCTCTCGGGGCTGACCGCCGCGCTCGCGTACGTGCTCATCAACCCCTTCCTCGGCTGACCGTCGCGGCGCTGCCATCTGCACGCCGCGCGTGCGAACCGTCGGCTGTACGGGAAGCCAGGAGGCATCCTGCACCGTCGGTGTGCTGAACGGCAGCCAGAACCACTCCGTAGATCGTCACAGCCATCAGTTCGTACATGGCGCGTGCGCGCTCGCTGAGCGAGTCGATTCATGCGGAAAGCCGCGCTGCCGCGGGTTCGTGCGCGCTGAGCGAGCCAAGGCCAAACGAGCTGCCTTAACCGAGCGTTGACCTTCCTCTAAGCCACGGTTAAGCCCACGGACCGATGGTGGGCACGTCATGAACGTGCACCTATCACTCGGAGGACGAGGGTGAACCTTGCTCGCATCCGCCTCGGGCGGACCGTTCCGGCGGCAGTCGCCGGCATGCTGCTGCTCGCCGCCTGTCAGGGCGGACAGGCTTCGGAGCGTACCGCCTCGCCCCCGGGCGACACCGGTGGCTCACCGCTGAGCGGGGAGCTCGTCATCTCCGGCTCCTCCACCGTGGAGCCGATCAGCTCGATCGTGGCCGAAGACTTCGCCGCCGCGAATCCGGGCGTCTCCTATTCCGTGGACGGTCCGGGCACCGGCGACGGCTTCGCGCTCTTCTGCAACGACGAGACGGACATCAGCGACGCCTCGCGCGCCATCAAGGACGAGGAAGCCGCTGCCTGCCAGGAGAACGGCGTGAGCTACGTCGAGCTCCAGATCGCGATCGACGGCATCAGCGTCATCACCTCTCCACGGAACACCGACCTCGCCTGCCTCTCGTTCGGCGACCTCTACGCGCTCCTGGGGCCGGAGTCCCAGGGCTTCGCAACCTGGAGTGACGCGAATGCGCTCGCCGATGAGCTGGGGAACGAGTTCGGCGAGATCCACGCCCCCTATCCGGACGTGCCGCTCGACGTGACGGCCCCCGGCGAGGAGTCGGGCACCTTCGACAGCTTCATCGAGCTCGCGCTGGCCGGACCGATCGAGGCGCGTGGCAGCGACGAGACGACGCGGCCCGACTACCAGGCGTCGGCCGACGACAACGTCATCATCGAGAACATCGGCGGCTCCGACAGCTCGCTCGGCTGGGTCGGCTTCGCCTTCGCCGACGAGAGCCGCGATCGCGTCGCCTCGCTCGAGGTCGACGGTGGCGAGGGCTGCGTCGCCCCGACCCCGGAAACGATCGCGAGCGGCGAGTACCCGATCAGCCGACCGCTGTTCATCTACGTGAACACCGACAGGGCGGCGGAGAGCCCGGCGCTCGAAGCGTTCGTCGACTACTACCTCTCCGATTCGGGGATGGCCGCGGTCGAGGAGGCCGACTACGTTGCCCTCGAGGCGGACGCACTGGCCGCCACGCGGGCCGCGTGGGAGGCCCGCTGAACACCGTGACGGTGAGGCTCACGCCCGCCGACCTGCAGACGAGCTCGCGCCGGCGCCGGCGCGAGCTGGTCGTGCGCCTCGCCCTGTTCGGTGCGGCGGCGCTCTCCGTGGTGGTCAGCGTCGGCATCGTCGCATCGCTCATCGGGCATGCCGTCGCCTTCTTCGTGGAAGTCGACAAGTCGGCGCTACTGAGCGACGGCTGGTTCCCGCGGCGTGGTCTCTACGACGTGCGGACGATCCTGGCCGGCACGCTCGTCATCTCGGTCATCGCGATGCTCATCGCGACGCCGCTGGGGGTCGCTTCGGCGATCTACCTGTCGGAGTACGCCGGTTCGCGAGCTCGGCGCCGTGTCAAGCCGATCCTCGAGGTTTTGGCCTCGATCCCCAGCGTGGTGCTCGGATTCTTCGCCCTGACCTGGATCAGCCCGAACGTCGTGCAGCCGCTAACCGGAGCCCCGCTCTCGAACATGGCGTCGGCTGGGATCGCGGTCGGGATCCTCATCACTCCGCTCGTGGCGTCGGTCTCCGAGGACGCCCTCCACGCCGTTCCCCTCTACCTGCGTGAGGCGGCCTACGGGCTCGGCGCGCGCAAGCGCACCACAAGCCTGCGCGTCGTCGTGCCGGCGGCCGTCTCGGGCATCGTTGCCGCGCTGCTGCTCGCCTTCTCGCGCGCCATTGGCGAGACGATGATCGTGGCGATCGCCGCGGGCGGCACCGGTGGCTCACTCTTCCAGCTCAACCCGTTCGCGCCCGGCCAGACGATGACGGGCGCCATGACCGCGCTCGCGATCGGCTCCGACCAGGTGCGGGGCGAGGCGCTGACGTTCGAGAGCCTCTTCTTCGTCGGGATGCTCCTCTTCCTGCTGACGCTGGCCCTCAACCTCGTCAGCGACGCTTTCGTGCGGCGCGTGCGAAGGGCGTACTGATGGCCCGATTCGAGGCGATCGGCGCAAGCCCGACGGCCGTGGTCGACCGACGCCTCACGCGGGCCGGCTGGGACTGGCGCAGCTGGCTGGTCGAGGCCTGCCTGCTCCTCTCGCTGTTCATCACGCTCGGCATCCTCGCCGTCCTGCTGACTGACATTGCGGTGAAGGCGTTTCCGGTCTTCGCCGAGCGTCCGCTCGACTTCCTCACCTCGCCCGTTTCGTCCCGCCCGGCGCGCGCCGGGATCCTGCAGGGCATCCTGGGCTCCACGATCCTGACCACGATCGTTGCGCTGCTGGCGCTGCCACTCGGGATCGCGTGCGGCGTCTACCTCGAGGAGTACGCCAGGGCGAGCGGCGTCACCGGCTTCATCCGGACCAACATCCGCAACCTGGCGGGCGTCCCATCGATCGTCTACGGCCTCCTGGGGCTGGCGGTCTTCGTCAGCCTGCTCGGGCTGACCGGCGCCCTGGCCGGCGGCTTGACCCTCGCGGTCCTGGTGCTGCCGATCGTGGTGATCACAAGCTCGGAGGCGCTGCGCGCCGTGCCGGGCAGCATTCGGGAAGCCGCCTACGGGGTGGGGGCGACCCGCTGGGAGACGGTGCGCCAGCATGTCCTTCCCTACGCGGCGCCGGGCATCCTGACCGGGACGATCCTGTCGCTGGCGCGCGCGTTCGGCGAGACCGCGCCGCTGCTCATGGTTGGCGCCATCGCCGGTACCTTCAGCAGCACCGATCCGCTCGCGATGCTGACCGGGCCGTACACCGCCCTGCCGACCATGGTCTACGACTTCGCCGGGAAGCCACAGGAGGAGTTCCGTGCGCTCACGGCGGCCACGATCGTGGTGCTGTTGGTCGTGATCCTCCTCGTCAACGCGACCGCCATCATTCTCCGCAACCGATACGATAGGACGTGGTAACCCGCTCATGGCCCTGGACCTCAAGCCGCTCGCACCGCACACAGCACCCAGCGATGAGGCGCACGTGACCCTCGCCGCAGCCCAGCCAGCGCTCGAGCCGAGTCCGTCGGCAGCCGTTTTCGACCTCGAGCGGGTCTCGTGCTTCTACGGGACCTTCCAGGTGATCCGCGACGTGAGCTTCGCGGTCCCCGAGCACCAGATCACCGCGATCATCGGGCCGTCCGGATCAGGAAAGAGCACGCTGCTGCGCAGCTTCAACCGGATGAACGACCTGGTCGAGAGCGCTCGGGTGGAGGGCACGATCCGCTACCACGGTGCCGACCTCTACGCTCCCGCCGTGGATCCGGTCGAGGTGCGGCGCCGCATCGGGATGGTGTTCCAGAAGCCGAACCCGTTCCCGAAGAGCATCTACGACAACGTCGCCTTCGGCCCGCGCGTCGCCGGATACCGCGGAGACATGGACGAGCTGGTGGAACGATCGTTGCGCCGCGCCGCGCTGTGGGACGAGGTGAAGGACAAGCTTCGCGCGCCGGGCACGGCGCTGTCGGGCGGCCAGCAGCAACGGCTCTGCATCGCCCGCGCGATCGCGGTCGAGCCCGACGTGATCCTCATGGACGAGCCGTGCTCGGCGCTCGACCCGATCGCGACGCTGCGGATCGAGGAGCTGATGCACGAGCTGAAGCAGAACTACACGATCGTGATCGTCACCCACAACATGCAGCAGGCGGCTCGCGCCAGCGACCTGACCGCCTTCTTGACGATGGGCGAGGATCGCGCCGGCTACCTCGTCGAGATGGGCCCGACCGAGCAGATCTTCACCTCGCCGACCCAACGGATGACCGAGGACTACATCACGGGGCGCTTCGGATGAGCCAGCGCGAACCGATGGAGAACGCCGGGACGCGCTACGCAGGCGAGCTGCGAGCATCGTTCGCCGCGGCGCTCGACGACACGAAGGACGACGTCCTGCGCCTCGGCTCGCTCGTCGAGCAGGCGCTGGAGCGCGCCGGCCGCGCGCTCACCGAGCGTGATGTCGAGCTCGCCGACGAGGTGCGATGGGGCGACGAGGCCGTGAACCAGCTCCAGCGGGCCATCAACCAGGAGATCACCACCCTCTTCGTCACCCAGGCCCCCGTGGCGCGCGACGCGCGCGAGCTGCTCTCGCTCTATCACGCGGCCGCCGAGCTCGAGCGGATGGGCGACTACGCGGTGAACATCGCCAAGCTGGCGCAGCAGCTGGCATCCGAGCCGGAGCTGCCGCTCTTCCGCCAGATCCCCGAGATGGAGCGCCTCTGCCGCCGCCAGCTGCACGCCGCGATGCGTGCGCTGGTCGACGTCAGCGAAGAGCAGGCACGCGCCGTCTGTGCGGGCGATGACGAGCTCGATCACCTGTACAACAGCGTCTACGAGGACGCCCTGGCGCTCATGGCACGCGAGCCGGACAAGGTCCGCCAGGCGACGCACCAGCTCTTCGCCGCGCATCATCTCGAGCGCCTCGGTGACCGGGTGACGAACATCGGCGAGGACGTCGTGTACCTGGCCACCGGCCAGGTGGAGGATCTCAACCCCTGAAGCGCCGCATCCTCGTCGTCGAGGACGACCAGACCCTGCGCCGGGTGCTCGCCTTCAACCTGGGTCGGGAGGGCTATGACGTCACCACCGTCCCCAGCGGCGAGCGCGCGCTCGAGATTGCCCGCGGCGGGACCGTCGACCTGCTCCTCCTCGACGTCATGCTGCCCGGGATGAGCGGGATCGAGGTGCTCCGCGTGCTGCGTCGCGAGGGCTCGAGCACGCCGGTGATCATCGTCTCCGCCAAGGGCGACGAGATCGACCGGGTGGTGGGCCTCAAGGTCGGCGCCGATGACTACGTCACGAAGCCGTTCAGCCGACCCGAGCTGCTGGCGCGCATCGAGGCGGTGCTCCGCCGCCGCCGGCACGAGGGTCCGAACGAGCCCGGGACCGACGCGCTGCGCTCCGGCCCGCTGACGATCGACGTCGACCGCCGCGCGGTGACGATCAACGGCGAGCCGCTGCACCTGACGACGAAGGAGTTCGACCTGCTCGCCATGATGGCAGCGCAGCCGGGACGCATCTTCACGCGCGACCAGCTGCTGGGCCGCGTCTGGGGCTACGACTACGACGGCGACGGACGCACGGTCGACGTGCATATCAGCTGGCTGCGGGGCAAGCTGCGCGGCGGCGGGACGCACAACTACTTCCGCACGGTCCGCGGCGTCGGCTACGCATTCCAGCCGCCGAGCTGATGCCGCCCACCTCGGATCCAGGCTCGACGCTCGACGCGCTGCTCGACCAGCCGAGCGGCGACGTCCTCGTCATCCTGGACGAGCGACTGCGGATCGCGCGCGCCGGCCGCGAGGCGGCGCGGCTGGCGGACCGTGATCCCGAGCAGCTGGGCGGCATGAGCCTCATCGCCGCCTTCGGCTCGGCGGGGCTCGACGCCGTGGCGCGCACGGCACTGAGCGAGGGCACGTCCGCCCACGGCGAGACGGAGCTAGGACCACTCGGGACGCGGACCTTTGCGGTCGACGCGGTCGTGACCCGCGACGGCGGCGTGGTGCTCTCGCTGCACGACATCACCGAGCTGCGCCGCGCCGAACGGATCCGCCGCGATTTCGTCGCGAACATCAGCCACGAGCTGCGCACGCCGCTCTCGTCGGTGAAGCTCCTGGCGGAGACGCTCTCCTCCGGATCGGTCGACGACGCGGCCACGATGGCCGACTTCGCCAGGCAGATCGAGCGGGAGGTCGACCACCTGGCCCAGATCGTCGACGAGCTGCTCGACCTGTCGACCATCGAATCGGGATCCGGCGAGCTGCGGCTCGAGCTCATCGGGCCGAGCGAGATCGTGGCCGACGTGATCGAGCGGATCGCACCGGTCGCCGAGCGGCGGGAGGTATCGGTCCGGGCGCTCGGAGACCCCGATGCGCCGGACCTCGTGGCGGCCGACCGTACCCGCATCGGTCAGGCCCTGCTCAACCTGGCGCACAACGCCGTGAAGTTCAGCCATCCCGGTGGTGAAGTGCGTATCGGCTGGGAGCCGCGCAAGCGTTCGATCCGGCTCTTCGTCGCCGACGACGGGATCGGTGTCCCGGCGGCGCACCAGGAGCGGATCTTCGAGCGCTTCTACAAGGTGGACCGCGCGCGCACCAGCGCGGAGCGGGACGAGCCCCAGCTCAGTGGAAGCACCGGGCTGGGGCTCGCGATCGTGCGCCATATCGCCCAGGCGCACGGGGGCAGCGTGGGCCTGGAGAGCCGTGAGGGCTCAGGCTCGACCTTCTGGATCGACCTGGCGCGCGCCGAGGACTGAAACCCGCGCTCGCTGAGCGAGCCAGTTGGCCAGCGGGGGCTGTTCAGCGACCCGCCGGTCATCCTCGAGTCGGCGTCAGGCGACCGCGACCGCGTCCTCGGTGCGGTCGGCGGTCTCCGCGGCCACCGGCTGGATCAGGGCGATGTCGATCTCGATCGTCACCTCCTTGCCGACGAGCCAGCCGCCCGTCTCGAGGCCGACGTTCCAGGTCAGGCCCCACTGCTCACGGTCGATCTTGGTCCTGGCGCTGAAGGCTGCCCGTCGCCCGCCCTGCAGGTTGGCGACGATGCCGTGGAACTCCGTGGCGAGAGCCACCGGCCGCGTGACACCGCGGATGGTGAGGTCACCGTGAACGACGCCCTCGGTCTCGCCGGTCCGCTCGATGCGGGTCGAACGGAAGGTGAGGTGCGGATACTGCTCGGCGTCGAGGAAGTCCGCCGAGCGCAGGTGCGCGTCGCGCGCGTCCTGGCCGGTGTCGATCGACGCCGCGTCGAGGCGGACCTCGATCGACGCTCGCTCCGGATGCTCCTCGTCTGCCTCGACGATCGCCTCTTCAATGGTCATGGAACCGCGGACCGTGGTCACCATCATGTGCTTGACGGCGAGGGTGACCGACGAGTGCGCGGGGTCGAGTTGCCAGGTCATGGGATTGCGTTGCTCCTTGGGTCGCTTGTGTCGCGTGGGTGCTCGGGATATGATTGCTCGTGCAACCATAGCATGAAGAATTTGCATATGCAATCACTTTCTGAGCCCGATGTCGCCGCCGCGCTGACGCCCGACGACCGGCGGCTCGAGGCATGGCGCGCCTTCCTGCGCGCACATGCCCATGTCAGCCGGCGGCTCGAGCAGGAGCTGATGGCCGAGCACGGGATGGCGCTGGCGGAGTACGACGTCCTCGTCCAGCTCTCCGCCGCCCCGGATCGTCAGCTGCGCATGAGCGATCTCGCCGACCGGCTGCTCCTGTCCCGAAGCGGTGCCACGCGGCTCATCGATCGGCTCGAAGGTGCCGGCCACGTCCAGCGCGTGAGCTGTGAGACGGATCGGCGCGGACAGTGGGCGACGCTGACGCCGGCCGGCATCGAGCGCCTGCGCGCGGCCTGGCCGACGCACGAGCGCGGCATCCGCGAGCACTTCCTCGACCGCATCCCAGCCGATGAGCGGGATGCGCTGCAGCGCAGCCTGCAGCGGCTGGCCTAGCCTGGCCGCCTAGGGCGCGCCGCTCGCACCAGGCGCGTCGAGCTCGGCGCGCAGCCGGCGGATCATGGCCGCGCGCGGATCATCCGGCGCCGCCGCCAGGAAGGCGTCGAACGCGGCGCGGGCCGCGGCGACGTCGCCCCGCTGGCGCGCGGCGAGGCCCCGCAGGAACGGGATCTCGATCGAGCCCGGCGCCACCCCCTCCAGTCGATCCACGACCGCGCCCGCGTCGTCGGGCTGTCCCGACTGCAGGTAGGCGGTGGCGAGCTTCACGAGCGCCTCGTCGTTCGCCGGCTCGAGATTGATGAGCAGGAGCAGAAGCGGCGCGGCCGCGTTGCGGCCGGCCTGGGTGCCGGAGGCGAGATAGATGTCGGCCAGCTCGGCCAGCGCGTCGGTGTCCTGCGGCTCTGCTCGCAGCCGTCCGCGTAGCTCGGTGATCCTCGCCTCACGCGCCTCGGTCTGTGCCAGCTGCTCGGCAAGGGCGGTGTTCGTCACCGTGCCGTTGGCGAGGTTCACCGGCACGTGCAGCACCACGCCACTGACGAGGAGCATTCCGAGCGCGATGCCGGCGCCTGCGACGAGGAGGCGACCGTCACGCCCCCGCGGCTGCTCGGGCGGGGCCGGCGCTGCGTCGAGCGCCGCTCGCGTGGCGATCGCGCGCTCAATCGCTGTGGCGTGCTCGTTCGCGTACGTCGCGTCGTCCAGGCTGCCGGCGCGATGGTCGGCCTCGACGTCGCGCAGGGCCTCGACCGCGATCCGATGCCTCAGCGCCAGCGCGTCGCCGTCCTCGTCCGGGAGCCTCGGGGCGCGGCGGTCCGGATTCTCGAGCAGGATCGGCATGGCGACGACGACCGCGGCGATGATCGCCACCGCGGCGAAGAGCAGGAGCTCAGACATCCAGCGCCTCCGCCTCGTCGCGCACGCGACGCGCCGCGGCGTCGTCGTCCGGCCGCGCCGTCCCGTCCGGCGGCGCCACGACTGGAGGCCCGACGGCCAGCCCGCCCGGCCGCAGGCGCAGCCAGGTCACGAAGACGGCGACCCCGGCACCAAGGAGCAGAACAGGCGCAAGCCAGGCCAGCGGTGACCGCGGCGCCAGGAGGATCCACTCGCCGTAGCGATCGACGAAGTGCTGGCGCACCGCGTCGGGCGTCCGGCCCTCCGCCAGGAGGGCGTCGATCTGGCGCCGGATCTCTGTCGCGGACCGGCTCGGTGACTCGGCCACCGACAGGCCCTCGCAGTCGGGGCAGCGCAGCTCGGCGGCGAGGGTGGCAGCCGGGCTCGAGGTCGACGGGCGCAGGGCGCCGAGTGCGGCGATCCCAGCCAGTGCGAGGAGCGCCCCGGCGGCGATGGGGAGAGCAAGGCGCCTCATCGACTCGCGACCAGTGGGGCCAGGTGCTCGTCGATGACCGCCGGCGTCACGGGGCCGTACTGCTTGAAGCGGACGATGCCCGCGGCGTCGACGAAGAACGTCTCCGGCGGGCCGGTGACGCCGAAGTCGATGGCGGTTGCGCCGTTGGGGTCCTCGAGCGTGGGCCATCCGCCGTCGCCGTATCGGGCCAGGAAGCCGCGCGCCGCGTCGGGTGAGTCGTTGTAGAGGATCCCGACGATCCTCGCCTGCCCGTCAAAGCGCTCCTGGGCATCGAGCAGGACGCCGTGCTCCTCGACGCACGGGCCACACCAGCTGGCCCAGAAATTCACGAGGTAGGGTCGGCCGCGCAGCTCGGCGCTGCTGAGCGTGCTGCCGTCGATCGTGGTGAGCGTGAACGCCGGGACTGGCTTGCCGACGAGTGGCGACGGGATCTCGGCGGGGTCGCGGCCCAGGCCGCTGAAGAGCAGCAGCCCCAGCGGCACGACGAGAAGCGGGACGAGCAGCCAGCGCAGGAGACGCATGCCTCAACCGGCCTCCTGCTCGAGCGCGGAGAGCGTCGTCTCGGCCGTCGACGGCGTCGAGGCCGGGCGCGCGACGCGCAGGGGCCGAGCATCGGGCCAGATGGCGAAGATGGCACCGGCCAGGACGATCCCGCCGCCGAGCCAGATCCAAGCCACGAGCGGGTTGACGAAGACGCGCAGCGTGACGCTGTCGGTCGCCGGATCAGCCGCCATCAAGGTGACGTACAGGTCCTCGCCGAGCGAGGTGCGGACGACCGGCGTGGCGATCGGTGTCTCCGAGTTGGGGTAGTCGCGCAGCGCGGTGGCGAGCGACGTGTCGCCGGCGTGGATCTCGGCGCGCGTCTCGATGACCCGTGGATCGTCGACGAGCGGCTCGACCACCAGCCGGTCGTAGGTCACCGTGTGGCCGGCCACGCTGATCGACTCGCCGGGCGCGAGCGTGGCGCTGGCGTCGGAGCTGAGCGTGGCGCTCACCGCGATCGCGATTCCCATCACCAGGATGCCGGCATGCACGACATAGCCGCCGTAGCGGCGACGGTTGCGGGTCGCGAGACGCCAACCGGCGACCGGCGCCGGCTCGCCCCGGCCGCGCATCCGCGCGCGCGTGCCGCGCAGCAGCTCGTCGAGCATGATCCCGCCGGTGAAGAGCGCCATCCCGAGCGTCGCGAGCGGGGCGAGCTCCCGCATCCCCAGCGCGTAGGCGGCGAGCATGGCGAGCGCCGCCGCCAGGAGCGGCAGCCCGAACCGGTCGCGCAACGTCGCCGGCGAGGCGCCGCCCCACGGCAGCGCCGGCCCGACCCCCATCAGGAACAGGAGCGCCACGAAGAGCGGCACGTTGACGCGGTTGAACCACGGCGCGCCGACGCCGATCGTCCCGCCGCCCAGCGCCTCGACGCCCAGCGGCAACAGCGTGCCGAAGATGACGACCGCGGTGATGACGAGGAAGAGAACGTTGTTGAAGAGGAACGCGCTCTCACGGCTGACGATCCTGGTCGGCGTCGCGCGGTCCCGCAGGTCCGGCAGCCGGGCCACGAGCAGCGCGCTGGCGCCGGCGAGCGCCACGAGGATGCCGGCCAGGTACCACGGCCCGATGGCCGACTGCGTGAACGAATGGACGCTCGCGACCACGCCCGACCGCGTCAAGAAGGTGCCGAAGAGGGTCAGCACGAACGTACAGATCACGAGCGCCGCGCTCCACGTGCGCAGCCCACCGCGGCGCTCGGCGACCATCGACGAGTGGACGAACGCGGTGGCGGTGAGCCAGGGGAGGAGTGCCGCGTTCTCCACCGGGTCCCAGGCCCAGTAGCCGCCCCAGCCCAGGACCTCGTAGCTCCACCAGGCGCCCGCCACGATCCCCGCGGTGAGGAAGATCCACGGCACGATCGTCCAGCGCCGGACGATCGAGAGCCAGGCGTCATCGGTCCGTCGGGTGATGAGTGCCGCGATGCCGAAGGCGAACGGGATTGCGAGCCCCGTGTAGCCGAGATAGAGCAGCGGCGGGTGGAGTCCCATGAACGGGTGGTTCTGGAGCAGGGCGTTGGGCCCGGGACCCTCCGTCGCGACCGGCGTCACGCGCGTGAACGGGTTGCCCGGCCAGGTCATGACGCTGAAGAGGAAGACGTTGATCGCAGCCAGCGTGGCACCGGCCCAGGGGATGAGCTGCGGA
>DAINOY010000020.1:0-12202 GCA_036743735.1 Chloroflexota bacterium | reverse complement strand
CCAGTCCGCCCTCCTGGAGGCGATGGAGGAGGGTCAGGTGTCGGTCGACGGCGTCAGCCACGCTCTCCCGCGTCCCTTCCTGGTCGCCGCGACGCAGAACCCGGTCGCGGCCCGTGCCTCGGCCCCGTTGGCGCGGCGCACCTCGCGCGCCTCCAGCACGTCTGCCAGCCGCGCTGGGTCCAGCCGATCATCGCCGGCCAGCAGCGTCACGACCGGCTCGCCGTCGGCGATGAAGACGAGTGACTTCACGATCTGCGCCACCTCGCAGCCGATCGAGGCCGCGGCATCGGCGGCGGTGCGGGCGCCTTCTGGGACATGCTGGATCTCGATCGGCAGGCCGGCTGCCGTGGCGGCGTCGGCGACGCGGCGGGCGTTTCGGTGGGCTTCGCGCATCGACCGATGATATCGGGCGTGCTAGGCTCCGCCGCACAACCCAAGAACGACAGGGGAGCGCGACAGCGCTGAGAGTGCGGGAGATCCCCGCAGACCCTCGAACCTGATCTGGATCATGCCAGCGCAGGGAGTCGAAGCAGCACGTGCAGCGGCGCGCCCCTCATCGCACAGACGAGGTGGCACGCCGTTCGTCGTTTCTTGGACCGATGCCGGCCGCCGGATGCGGCCGGGGGAGAAGGGAGCGACGCATGACGACCGCCGTGGTCGTCGCATCGGGCGATCTCGCGTCGGGCGACGAGGAGCAGATCCACGCTGCCGACATCGTCGTTGCGGCCGATGGCGGTGCCCTTGGCGCCGAACGCTCGGGGCGGCTGCCGGATGTCGTGGTCGGCGATCTCGACTCACTGGACGGTGAGTCCGTGGAGCGGCTGGCGGCCAGGGGCGTGGCGATCCAGCGGCATCCCGCCGACAAGGAGGCGTCGGACGCCGAGCTCGCGATCGAGCGGGCACGCCATCTGGGTGCGGAGCGGATCGTGCTGCTCGGAGCCACGGGCGGCGAACGGCTCGACCACGAGCTGGCGAACGTGCTGCTCCTGGCCGATCCGCGATACGCGGCGTTCGACCTCGTGCTCGTCGCCGGTCCGGTGACGGCGCACGCGCTGCACGGAGGCGAGCGGCTCGAGCTCGAGGCGGCGATCGGTGACCTCGTCACCCTGCTGCCGGTCGGCGGGGATGCGACCGGCGTGCGAACGGTGGGGCTGCGCTGGGCGCTCGACGGCGCGACGCTGGTGCTCGGTCGCTCGCGCGGCCTCTCGAACGAGGTCGTTATGGCGCCGGCATCGGTCGAGCTGGCTTCCGGCACGCTCCTCGTCGTCACCACGAAGGGAGGCTCAAGCTCATGAGCACTCGTCCACCGGCGACGCGTCAGTGGCGCACCATCGACATCGTCGTCGCCGCCGTCATCTCGGTTGCGTTCGGGGTCGTCTTCCTGGCCTGGAACGCGATCAACAACGCGGCCACGCCGCTCTTCGCCGGGCTGCCGGCGCTCCAGGCGATCCTCTACGGCATCTGGCTGCTGCCCGGGGTGCTGGTCGGCCTCATCGTGCGCCGCCCGGGCGCCGCATTCTTCGGCAACTTCGTGGCCGCCGCCGCATCGGTCGTGCTCGGGAGCCCGTACGGGGCCGACGCCCTCGTCTCGGGCGCCATCCAGGGCCTGGGCGCCGAGCTGGGCTTCGCGATCGGCCTGTACCGACGGTGGAACCTGCCCTTCGCCGCGCTGTCGGGAGCCCTGGCAGGCGTCTTCGCGGCGGTCCACGACATTGCCGTCTACTACCCCGACCTCGGTGTCGACTACTGGATCATGTACGCCATCGCGGCCGTCGTGTCGGGCGCCATCGTGGCCGGCGGCGGCGCCTGGCTGCTCCTGCGCGCGCTCGTCGCGACCGGCGTGCTCGCCGACTTTGCCGCCGGGCGCGAACAGCGAGCGGTGTGAGCGGCGGCGCCCGCGTCGAGGCGCGCGGCTGGGGCTGGCGCCATGCCGGGCGGCGTGAGGCCGCGCTCGCCGGCGTCGACCTCGCCATCGAGGCCGGCGAGCGGGTCCTCCTGCTCGGGCCGTCGGGCGCCGGGAAGTCGACCCTGCTGGCCGGGATGGCGGGCCTGCTCGATGCGTCGGCTGGCGGCGAGGTGTCTGGCACGCTGACGATCGATGGGCGCGACCCGCGCGATGCGCGGGATCGGACCGGGCTCGTGCTCCAGGATCCCGAATCACAGATCGTCATGGCTCGCGCCGGCGACGACGTCGCGTTCGGCCTCGAGAACCGATGCGTCCCGCGTGCCGAGATCTGGCCGCAGGTCGACGCCGCCCTCGCAGCGGTCGACTTTCCCTACGAGCCTGAGCGCCCGACGCACGCGCTCTCCGGCGGAGAGCAGCAACGCCTCGTCCTGGCCGGCACCATCGCTCCGCGGCCAGCCCTGCTCCTGCTCGACGAGCCGACCGCCAACCTCGACCCGCAGAGTGCCGAGGCAGTGCGCGACGTGGTGCGGCGCCTCGTCGCGGACCGATCCACGACCCTCGTCATCGTGGAGCATCGCGTTGCCGACGTCGTGCCGCTCGTCGACCGGGCCATCGTCCTGGAGCCTGGCGGCGGGGTCGTCGCCGACGGGCCACCGGCCGATGTCTTTCGGCGCCACGGCGCGGCACTCGCCGACGCCGGGGTCTGGGTTCCGGACCGCCCGCCAGCCGCGCCGGCACCGCGCGCGCGCCCGCAGCACGCCAGCCTGGTCGTCGCCGAGGAGGCGACCTTCCGCTACCCGGGGGCCGATCGACCGGCCCTCTCGCCGACGACGACCACGCTGCGCTCCGCGGAGGCGCTCGCCATCACCGGGCCCAACGGCAGCGGCAAGTCGACGCTGGCGATGGTGCTGGCGGGCCTCCTCCGCCCGTCGAGCGGACGGGTCGTGGCCGCCGAGCCGCTCGCCGCCGGGCGAGCCGGCAGCGAGCTGTGGCGTTGGCCGGCCCGCGACCTGGTGACCGCTGTCGGGACGGTCTTCCAGGATCCAGAGCACCAATTCCTGGCCGCGACGGTGCGCGACGAGCTGCAGATCGGCCCGCGACGCGCCGGTGTCGCGGAGACCGAGATCAGGCGCCGCGTCGACGAGCTGCTCGAACGGCTGCGGCTGGCGCATCTCGCGGAGGCGAACCCGTTCACGCTCTCCGGCGGCGAGAAGCGCCGCCTGTCGGTCGCGACGGCGCTGGCCACGGCGCCGGCCGCCCTCGTCCTCGACGAGCCGACGTTCGGGCAGGACCGGAGGACATGGGGTGAGCTCCTGCGGCTCCTCGCCGCGCTGCGTGACGCCGGTCGTGGCATCGCCTTCGTCAGCCACGACCTGCCCTTCGTGGAAGCGCTTGCCGACCGTGAGCTGCGCCTCGACAGGGTCGCGGCGGCGGCCCAGGCAAGGGTACCTGCCGCCTGATGCGCCTCCTGACACCACTCGTTCCCGACCCGGCGGCGCCGCTGGCGCGCGCGAACCCGGTTGCCAAGCTGGGCGCCGCGCTCGTCCTGCTCCTCGCGCTGTTCGCCTCGCTCGATCTGGTGACCGCGACGGTCATCGGCGTCGCGATGCTGGCGCTCCTGCCGTGGTCCGGGCTGCGGCCGTCGACCATGGCGGCGCGCTGGTGGCTCATCGGCCTGAGCGCCGTCTCGGTTGCCATCGCCAACACGCTGCTGGCGGCCGCCCAGACCGGACCGCCGCTGCTCGAGGTCGGTCCCATCCGGATCGGCGCCGGCACGGCGCTCAACGGCCTGGGTCTCGCCGTGCGGCTCCTGGCGATCGCGATGGTCGGGCTGCTTGCCACTGCGACCTCGGACCCGACCGAGCTGGCCGATGCGCTGATCGCCCAGCTCCGTGCGCCGCCCCGCTTTGCGATCGGGGCGCTCGCCGCGCTGCGCCTCGTCCCGCTCCTGGCCGTGGAGTGGCAGACGATCGGCATGGCCCGTCGGGCCCGCGGCGTGGAGGCGGGACGCTCGCCGCTCGCGGCGCTTCGCCTGCTCGCTGGCCGGCTGCTCGCCCTGCTCGTGGCGGCGGTGCGTCGTGCGGCGCGGATGGCGATCGCGATGGATGCGCGCGGCTTCGGGGCACTGGCCTGCCGCACGAGTGCCCGCGAGTCGCGGATGCGGCCGGTCGACTGGGCGTGGATCGGCGGGGCCGTCCTGCTCGCGGCGCTCGCCATCGCGGTCAGCGTGGCCGTCGGCAGCTGGCGCTTCCTCATCGGCTGAGCCCCACGCCGTCGCGCGACGCCCCGGCGCCCGCGCCCCGGTATCCTCCTCGCTGCCCGTGATCCAAACGACGCCCTTCCATCCGCGAACGAGCGCGCTCAACGAGACGGGGCTCTGGCAGCACTGGTCCGGCCACCTGGCTGTCACCCGCTACCAGGCCTCCGACAAGTTCGAGTACTTCGGCGTGCGCAACGCCGCCGGCATCTTCGACACCTCGCCGCTGTACAAGTACCGGATCACCGGACCCGATGCCGAGCGCTTCCTGGCGGGCATGCTGGCGCGCGACATCCGCACCTGCCCGCCGGGCCACGCGGCGTACACGACCTGGCTCGATGAGCGCGGTTTCGTGCTCGAGGATGGCGTGATCCAGCATCGCGCCCCCCACGAGTACCTCCTCACGGCGGCCGAGCCGAATTTCGCCTGGTTCGCCGACCGGATCGGCAGGCTGCGGGTCGAGATCGAGGAGGTGAGCCTGGAGATCGGCGCGCTCGCTGTCCAGGGACCTCGCTCACGCGAGCTGGTCAGCCGCCTCGTGCCGGCCGCCGCCGAGCTGCCCTTCTTCGCGCTGACCGCCGGGACGGTCGCCGGACGACCGGTGACCGTGACCCGCACCGGCTATACCGGCGATCTGGGCTACGAGATCTGGGCCGAGGCGCCGGACGCGCTCGCGGTCTGGGACGCGCTCTGGGACGCCGCGGAGGGCTTCGGCGTCATGCCGTACGGCATGGGGGCGCTCTACATGCTGCGCATCGAGGCGGGGCTGATGCTGCTCGGCGTGGACTTCGACTCGAGCCGGTTCGCGTTCAACGACGCCCATCGGTCCACCCCGCTCGAGCTCGGCTGGCGCTGGATGTTCAAGGGGCTGGCCGATGACGACCGCCCGTTCATCGGCCGGCGCGCCCTCGAGCGCGAGATCGCCGAGAAGTCGTCGCGCTGGAGCATGGTGGGTCTCGTCGTCGACTGGGAGGATCACGACCGCGTCTACACGGCCGCGGGACTCATCCCGCCGAAGGACCACCGCCCGGTGCACGAGGACTGGATGGTCTACGACGACGAGCGGCAGCGCATCGGCTACGCGACGAGCTTCATGTACTCGCCGATCCTTCAGCGCCACATCGCCCTGGCGCGGGTACGCCCCGACCTCGCGAAGGCCGGCACGCGCGTGCACCTCGAGTTCACGGTCGACCACCACTATCAGCAGGTCGCGGCACACGTCGCCCGCCTGCCCTTCTACAACCCCGCACGAAAGACGGCATGACAGCGATGGACCGATACGACGCGATCGTCATAGGCGGCGGCCACAACGGCCTGGTGAACGGCGCCTACCTGGCGCGGGGTGGGATGCGCACCCTGATCCTCGAGCGGCGGCACCTGGTGGGAGGGGCGGCGATCACCGAGGAGCTGCGCCCCGGCTTCTGGTTCACGACCTTCAGCTACGCCCTCTCGCTGCTGCGACCGCAGATCATCCATGAGCTCGAGCTGACGAAGCACGGCTTCCTCCCGCTCCTCATGTCCACCCGCTTCGCGCCGGGGACCGACGGGGACTACCTGCTCTTCTCCCGCGACCACGACGAGAACCTGCGCGAGATCATTCGCCACGCTCCGCACGACGCCGATGCCTACGAGCAATACGGTCACGACCTGAACCGCGTCTGCCAGGCGATCAAGCCGCTGCTCGACATGGCCCCGCCGGACATCTTCAGCGACGATCCCGAGGAGCTCGTGTCGCTCGCCGCGCTCGGCTCGCGGCTCCGCTCGCTCGACAAGCGCACGCTGCACAACGCGGTCCGGCTGCTGACCGGCAGCGCGGCCGACTTCCTTGACGACTACTTCAGCGATGAGCTGCTGAAGGGTTACCTCGCCTCGTCGGGGATCATCGGCTCGAAGGTCGGGCCGCGCTCGCAGGGCTCCGGGCTGGTGCTGCTCTTCCACTCGCTCGGCGAGCACGACGGCGACTTCGGGGCGTGGGCCTTCCACAAGGGCGGCAACGGCGGCTTCACGCAGGTGCTGGCGCGCGCCGCCGAGGCCTTCGGCGCGGAGATCCGGCTCGAGGCGCCGGTGGAGCGGGTGCTGACCCGCGACGGAGAGGCGACTGGCGTGGCGCTGGCCGACGGGACCGAGATCGCGGCCGATGTCGTCGTCAGCGCCCTCGACCCGCGGCGCACCTTCCTGGAGCTGGTCGAGCCGCGCGAGCTCCCCGACGACCTGGTCGAGGACATCCGGCGCATGAAGTTCCAGGGCGTGAGCTCCAAGGTGAACTTCGCGCTCGACGGGCTGCCGGCGCACCCGGAGCTCGGCGCGCGACCGGAGATCTATCGCGGGTTCATGAACATCGGCCCGTCGATCGACTACCTCGAGCGTGCTTTCGACGCCGCCAAGTACGGCTGGTATCCAGAAGCGCCCTACATCGACTGTGCGATCCAGTCGACGATCGATCCCGACATGGCCCCGCCCGGCAAGCACGTCCTCTCGTGCTTCGTGCAGTACACGCCGTACAAGCTCCGGGAGTCGGACTGGGACGCCGAGGCGCAGCCGATGGCGGACCGGGTGCAGGCCACGCTCGAGCGCTTCTTCCCCGGCTTCGGCGATCTCGTGCTCCAGCGCGAGGTGGTCACGCCGCTCGACATCGAGCGCACCACCGGGCTCAGCGAGGGCAACATCTTCGCCGGGGAGTTCCTGGCGCCGCAGATGTTCTTCTTCAGGCCCGCACCCGGGTGGTCGCAGTACCGCACCCCGATCGAGGGCTACTACCAGTGCGGTTCGGGGACGCATCCGGGCGGCTGCGTGATGGGCGCCCCCGGACGCAACGCCGCGCAGCGCATCCTGCGCGACCGCGAGGTGGCCGCGACCTAGCCGCATGCCGCGCCACGAGGAGCTCAACGTCCGGGCCGGCGAGGTCGAGCTCGCCGGGACGCTCACGCTGCCCGATGCGCCACCCCCCGCCGATCGCCGGGGCCGCTACCCGAATGTGCTCCTCCTGCCCTCCTGGCTGCCGCGCTCGCGCGACGGGGCCTGGGACCGCGCCCGCCACCCGGCGTGGTTCGCCCCCGGCGCCGATGCGCCCTTGCTCGAGCGCGTCGCGACGGCCCTGGCGGCCGAGGGCGTCGCCTCGCTGCGCTGTGACCCGCGCGGTTGCGGAGCCTCCGGCGGCAGCTGGGAGACGACGGGCCTCTTCACGCGCATCGACGACGCGCGTGACGCCCTCGGGGCGATGCGCTCGCGCCGCGAGCTCGACCTGTCGCGCGCCGGGATCGCGGGGCACGGCGAGGGCGCGACGCTGGCGATGAGCGTGGCGATCGCCGACCCGGCCATCGGGGCGCTGACCCTGATCGGGGCGGCGGCGCGCTCCGCGCGCGACGTGCTGCGCCGTGGCGTGGCCGAACGGGCGCGCACCGGCGTCGACCGCGAGCATCCGATCGTGGCCGCGCTCGACCGCCTCAGCGAGGAGCTCATCGAGCGCGCCGATCGCGGTGAGGCGGCCATGCTGGTGCAGATCACCGCCGACGCATCGGTCCAGCTGGAGCTCGAGGGCTACCGGCAGGCATTCGCGACGGCGCCGCGGGCCCTGGTGACCATGCTGCAGCGTTCGCTGACCCTGGTTCACGGCGAGCGCGATGTCTGGGTCGATCGCGCGGAGACGGAGATCCTGCTCGCGCAGCGCCCACACGCCGCACCCGCGGCACGAGAGCTCCTCGTCCCCGGAGCTGGGCACGACCTGGCGGAGGCTGACGACGGGGTCATCGCGGAGATCGCCCGTGACCTTGCCGCGCGGCTCGAACCGCGCCAGCTGCCTCCGGTGCTGCTGGCGATCGAGGAGATGGGCTGAGCGCCGCTCGGGTACGATCAACGCTGATGGCACGACTCAGCGCGGGCACAGCCGCGCCCGACTTCTCGATGAGCGCCGACGACGGCAGCGTCGTGTCGCGCGACGGTCAGCTCGCCAAGCGCTACGTCCTGTACTTCTATCCGAAGGACGACACCCCCGGCTGCACCGCCCAGGCCTGCTCGCTGCGCGACTCGTGGGCCGATGTCCTGCGGACCGGCGTCGAGGTCTTCGGCGTGTCGCCCGACTCGGTGCGAAAGCACGTGCGGTTCCGTGAGAAGTACGCCCTCCCGTACCGGCTGCTCAGCGACGAGGGCCACGCCGTGGCCGAGGCGTTCGGTGTCTGGATCGAGAAGTCCTTCGCCGGACGCACCTATTACGGCAACGAGCGCACGACGTTCATCATCGGGCCGGATGGCCGGATCGAGTCGGTGCTGCCGGCGGTGAAGCCCGCCGAGCACACCGCGCAGCTGCTCGAAGCGCTCCGGGCGCGCGCCGCGTGAAGGCGAGCCGCCCGATCCTGCTGCCGACGATCGTCGTCGTCCTGCTGGCGCTCGCCGTCATCGGGCTCGTCTTCGGCTTCGTCATCCTGCTCCAGGCGCTCTGATCATGCTCTGGATCGTGCTTGCCGTCGTGCTGGTCCTGTGGCTCATCGGGCTCATCCTGCAGCTCGGTCCGCTGGTGAACCTGCTGCTCGTCCTGGCAGCCGTCCTGCTCGTGGTGCAGGTCATCAACGAGCGCGAGGCCTCCTGAGCGGTCGCTCCGTGCGTTCGCTTGCTCACCGGGCGAGCATGGCACGAGATTTGCGATGATCATCGGGATGGGGGAGTGACGAAGCGTGAGGTTCGTATGCTCTGGACGATCATCGTCATCCTGCTGGTGCTGTGGCTCCTCGGGCTGGTGACCAACGTCGTGGGTCCGATCATCTGGATCCTCCTCGTGGTCGCGGCCATCGTGCTCGTGTACCAGCTCATCACGGGGCGTCGCGCGGTCTGACGCGCTGATCCTGTCAAGCGACACGCACCGGTTCGGGCTCTGCCCGGCCGGTGCTTCGTTCTATCGCGGGCCGCGTGACGACCGATGCGACCCCCGAGCTGTCGCGACGCTCGGCTAGGCTTGCCGCAGCGTGCCGTCGATCGAACCGTTCCGTTTCCTGCACACCGGCGACCTGCACCTCGACAGCCCGTTCGAGGGGGTGAGCGCCGGCGCTCCGGCCGAGGTCGCCGCCGCCCTGCGCGATGCGACCACGGCGGCCTGGCGCAACGTCGTGCAGGCAGCCATCGCCGAGCGGGTCGACTTCGTGCTCGTGGCGGGGGATGTCTTCGAGAACCGCAGCCCGACGCTGATGGGGCAGACGCGCTTCCGCGACGGTTTGGCGCAGCTGGCACAGCACGGGATCCCCAGCTACGTCGTGCACGGCAATCACGACCCGCTCGACGGGCATTCGTGGGCGCCCAGCCTGGCGTTCCCGGAGCTGACGCATCGCTTCCGCGCCGATGCGGTGGAGGCGGTGCCGGTCCGCCGCGGGGGCCGCGAGATCGCCCGCGTCTACGGCCGGAGCTTCGACCGTCCCGCCGTGACGGCCAACTACGCCGCCGAGATGCGGCGGGATGCGGACGCCCCGTTCGCCATCGGTCTCCTGCATGCCAACGTCGGGGACCGGCCGGGGCATGGCAACTACGCCCCGTGCTCGGTCGAGGACCTGCGCGCCTCCGGGATGGACTACTGGGCGCTGGGCCACATCCACAAGCCCGGCGTCGTCATCGATCGGGAACCACTGGCGCTGTACTGCGGCATCCCGCAGGGACGCGATCCGGGCGAGACGGGGGCGCGCGGCTGCTGGCTGGTCGAGGTCGATGGCTCGGGGGTGCCCGCGGCCCGTTTCCTCGAGACCGATGCCGTCCGCTGGCTGCATCTGGAGCAGCCGATCGATGAGCTGACCGATGACGAGGCCCTGCAGCGCGCGCTCCGAGCGCGTCTGGCCGCCGCTGTGGCCGATGCCGGTCAGCGCTCCCTCGTCGTCCGCGCGCATCTCGTCGGCCGTGGCCCGCTCCATGCGCACCTGGGCCGCAGCGGCTACCTCCAGGATCTCCGCGAGCTCCTGAACGAGGAAGCCCTCGGCGGCGGACCGTTCGCCTGGATCGAGTCGGTTCGCGATGCGACGCGCCCCTCGGTTGATCTGGTCGCTCGCCGGGCGACGCCCGATTTCGTGGGCGACTTCCTGCGCACCGTGGAAGCCGCGCGGCGCGCCGAGCGGACGACCGACCCCGAGGAGCACGACGCCTGGCTCGGGACGCTGCGCGAGGCGGTCGATCCGCTGTTCGAGGGTGGGCCGCGCGCCCGGCGGCACCTGGCCGCGGCACGGCCGGATGACGCGGCGCTCTTCGGCGAGCTGCTCGACGAGGCGGAGGTGCTGGCCCTCGACCTCCTGCTCGCCGCCGAGGAGGAGCGCTGAGCATGCGCATCGAGCGCATCGAGCTCGACGGCTTCGGGCGCTTCGCCGACGCGCAGTGGAGCCTGAGCGAGGGCATGACGATCCTGCTCGGCGCGAACGAGGCGGGCAAGACGACGCTGCTCAACGCCATCCGGGCCCTCCTCTTCGGCTTCGAGTCGACCCGCGACGGGCGGACCTGGTATCCGGCGCTGGCCGGCGGCCGGCGGGGTGGCCGGCTCGTGCTGCTCACGCAGGCCGGCGAGCGCTGGACCGTCGACCGTCACGGCGACCGCGGCGGCGTGGGGGCGCTCGTGGTGGAGGCGCCCAACGGGAACCGGGGTGGACAGGACGAGCTGAACCGGCTGCTCGGCGGCGCCGACCGCGACCTCTTCAACAACATCTTCGCCTTTGGGCTCGGCGAGCTCGAAGCCTTCTCCAGCCTCTCGAGCGAGGGGGTGCGGAGTCGCATCTACGGCGCGGGCAGCGGTCTTGGCGGCACGAGCGTCGTCGACCTGGAGCGTCGGTTGCGGAACGAGCAGGAGCTGCTCTACAAGCCGCGGGGACACGAGCAGACCCTCACCCGGCTCCTCGCCCGGGCCGAGGAGCTGCGCGGCAGGATCGCCGAGCTGGAGCAACAGCCCGCGGCCTACGAGGCGGCTCGCAGCGAGCTCGCCGAGCTGCAGCTCGGCCACGAGGAGCTGCGCGCGCGTCGACGAGAGGCGGCGGAGCTCCGCGAGCACCTGCGTCGGGTCATCGAGGCGCAGCCGGCAGCCGCGCGGCTCACGATGCTGCAGCGAGAGCTGGGGGAGCCGGATTCCCGTCTCGATGCGCTGCCGCCCGACGCAGAGCAGGAGCTCGGCCGCCTGATCACCTCGCGTGACGCGGCGCGCTCGGCCCTCGCGACGCTGGATGGGTCGCTGGCCGCCGCCCAGCGCCGTCGCGCCGAGCTCACCGTTGACACGCAACTCCTCGCTGAGCTCGCCGAGATCGAGGCCCTTCGCGACGAGCGGCTCGCGCACGAGGCGCGCTCCGCCGAGCGCGAAGCAGCGACCGCCGCCGCCGCCCGGCTCGAGGGAGAGCTGCGCGACCAGCTGCGCCGGATCGGCACATCGAACGAGGCTGAGGCCCTGGCGATCGACGATTCGATCGCCAGCGTCGAGGCGGTCCGCGCCTACGAATCGCGGCTGCACGGCGCATCCACCACCGCCGAGCGCCTCGCGGAACGGCTCGGATCGGCCCGTCGCGACGTCGCGTCCGCCGAGGCCCAGCTCCCGGCGACGACTGATGGCGACGACCTCATCGCGGCACGCCGGCGGGCACTCTCGGAGCTCAATGAGCTGCGGCTGCGTGCCGCACTGCTCGCGGAGCAGGGGACGGCGCGATCCAGCACAGGCCCCGCCATGCAGCGCTGGGCGACGCCGCTGGCCGTGGGCCTGCTGCTCCTGACGCTCGGCACGCTCGTGGGCGGCGCGTTCGACGTGCAGCCATGGGGCTCCATCGTCGGCGCACTGCTCGGAGGCCTCGCCACGGCCGTGCTGGGCCGTGGGGCGGCAGCCCCGGCGAGCCCTGCCGGCCTGCCCGATCTCGCTGCCAGGCGTCGCGAGCTCCTCTCCGCGGGGGGCCTGCCGCCTGATACGGACGACGCCGCCATCGCGCGCGCCGCCGACGATCTCGCCGCCGCCCAGGCCTCGGCGCGGGCCTCCGCCGCGCAGCGCGCCCAGGTCGTGGAGCGGCGGGCTGCGCTCGACCGCCTCGAGGCCGAGGTGCATGCCGCGG
>DAINOY010000019.1:0-12498 GCA_036743735.1 Chloroflexota bacterium | reverse complement strand
CGATGCCACGGAAACACGCGCGATCAAGGCGGCGTTCGGCGAGCACGCTCGACGCCTTGCGGTGACGAGCAACAAGAGCATGATCGGCCACACGCTCGGCGCGGCGGGAGTGATGAGCGCCCTGAACGCCATCCTCGCCATCCGCGACGGGATCGTCAGCCCGACGATCAACTACGAGATGCCCGACCCCGAGTGCGACCTCGACTACACGCCGAACGTCGCTCGCGAGCTGGCGGTCGACACGGCGATCATCAACGGATTCGGCTTCGGGGGCCAGAACGCGGTCGCGGTGTTCCGCCGGGCCTCCTGACCCCGGGCGAGCGAAGCGGCGCTGGGCCGCGCGTACGGGCCGGCCGCGAGTACGGGCCGAGCCGGGACCTTCGGCACGCTGTCGGCTCCCACTCCGGCGCTCCAGACTCGCCGCATGACCGAGGTCCTCGGGCTGCGGCTCGCCTACCGTGGGTTCGTCACCGGCCTCGCCGCTGCCTACGTCTGGCTTGCGGCGGCGATGATCATTGCCGGGCTGCTCGGGGGCGACCCGCTGGCTCCACTGCGACCCATGGCCACCGCCGTCGTCGCCGGCAGCGGCGCGGTCCCCGAGCTGGCGTTCGTGATGGGATTCGCCCTGGTCCAGCTCGGCGGGGGCCTTGTCGGCATGTGCTTCGCTTACTTCTTCGCCAGGTTCTTCACCGTGCGGCGAACCCTGGCGACCGCCGCACCCATTTTCGCCCTGCTGGCCTGGGGGCTGGTCGCCACGGGCCTGGCCGCCCTGACGGGCAGCGCTCCGGAGAGCGGCATCGGGCTCTCTCCGCTGCTCGCCACGCTCGGCTACGGACTCGTGCTGGGGGCGGGCCTCCCGCTGCGCGGGGATGTGCTGCGGGCGGCGGAGGCGGGAGTCCTGACGACGCCTGAGGCGGAGTCCTGACTCCGCATCAGGCGGAATCTCCGGTCACGTAGAGCTCGGGTTCCGGGACGGGCCGCCGTCCGGGCTGCCGCGCGATCCAGTCGCGCAGCGCGGACTCGACGGTCGTGAAGGCGAGCTCGTCCCAGGGGATCTCATCCGGGTCGAAGCCCCGCACCTCGGCCGTCTCGGCGCCGGGCAGCGCCTGTCCGCCGATCACCGCGGCCTCGAAGATGAGCGTGACGATGGCGACGTGCGGCCGCGAGTAGGCGCCGATGAGGCCCCCGACCTCGACCAGCAGCTTGGTCTCCTCCTCGGTCTCGCGACGCGCGCCCTCCTGCGCCGACTCGCCGACCTCCAGGAAGCCGCCCGGGTAGGTCCATCGCCCCGAGGCCGGCTCGATGGCACGCCGCGCCAGGTAGACGCGGCCACGCTCCACGGGCAGCGTTCCGACGACGAGGCGCGGGTTGCGCCAGGTGACATGGCCCTCCGGGCAGACGAGGCGCGGCCGATGATCCGCCTCGAGGATTCGGCTCGTCACCGGCCGGCCGCAGGCGGGACAGAAGCTGGGTTCGTCGCCGAGGGTCATCGGCAGCAGGTCGGAGGCGTCGCGCTGGGGCACCGATGCAGGATAGTCCGGCCGCCTCAGCGAGGCTCCGACGCGCCGCGTACCACGGGACGAGTCCCCTGCGCGCGCATGGGTACAATCCCAGCCGATGTCCACCGCGCCACCTCGCCCCGTCCGCCTCTACAACTCGCTCAGCCGAGCGATCGAGCCACTTGTGCCGCACGAGACAGGGCGGGTGGGCATCTACACGTGCGGCCCGACGGTCTATCGCTACGCACACATCGGCAACCTGCGCAGCTTCCTCTTCCCGGACGTCCTGCGCCGGGCGCTCGAATACCTCGGCTACGAGGTCCGCCACGTGAAGAACATCACCGACGTGGGCCACATGCGCGACGACACCGACGAGGACCGGATGGAGCTTGCCGCCGAGACGGAGGGCAAGTCGCCCTTCGAGATCGCGGCGTACTACACCGATGCATGGCTCGCCGACGAGGCGGCGATCAACATCCTGCCGGTGCACGTCTATCCGCGCGCCACGGAGCACATCGACGAGATGATCGCCATGACGCAGGTCCTGCTCGACAAGGGGCTCGCGTACGAGACGAACGGCAACGTCTACTTCGACGTCAGCGAGTTCCCCGAGTACGGGAAGCTGTCGGGGCAGCGCATCGATGCCATGCAGGCCGGGCACCGGGTGGAGATCGAGCCCGACAAGCACGACCAGGAAGACTTCGCCCTCTGGAAGGCAGCAGGTCCCAACCGCCTCATGCGCTGGCCGTCACCGTGGGGTGAAGGGTTCCCGGGCTGGCATATCGAGTGCTCGGCCATGAGCCTCGCCCACCTCGGCGAGCACGTCGACATCCACACCGGCGGGATCGACAACAAGTTCCCGCACCACGAGGACGAGATCGCCCAGAGCGAGGGTGCCCTCGGACACCAGGTGGTCAGCATCTGGATGCACGGTGAGTTCCTCACGCTGCAGGACGCGAAGATGGCGAAGTCGGCGGGCAACATCATCCGCACCACCGACCTGCCGTCGAAAGGATTCGACCCGCTCGACTTCCGGTACCTGGCGCTCCAGGCGCACTACCGCTCGAAGCTCGATTTCACAGAGGAGGCGATGCGCGCGGCCTCCGCGGGCCTCGCGCGCCTGCGGCGTGCGGCCACCGCAGCCTCACAGGCCGATGCGGACGCGGTCGATCTCGGTTCGGCGCCACTCGCCGCTCACCGCGAGCGCTTCGCGGAGGCGATCGCCGACGACCTCTCGACCCCGCGCGCGGTCGCGATCGCCCACGAGGTCGCGGCGGCCACCGACCTCGACGCCGCGCAGAAGCGAGCGCTGCTGGGCGACTTCGACCGCGTCCTCGGCATCGACATCACGCGCGAGCGTGCCGGCGAGGCGCTGCCGGAGGGCGCTGCCGAGCTGCTCGAGCGCCGCGCCGCGGCGCGGGCGGCACGTGACTACGGGACCTCGGACACGCTGCGCGACGAGCTCGCCGCGCTCGGCGTCGAGGTGCGCGACACGCCGGACGGCCAGGAGACCACGGTCCGGCGCTGAGCGCCGGCGCTCAGAAGAGGCGCTCGAGGACCGGAACGGCACCCATCGCGACGGCCAGGATCACGAGCACCGCCACCGCCCGACGCAGCAGCACCTGGCGTCTCGCGGTCGCCGCGGCGCTCGACCGCGAGGTGGCGATCGCGTCGATCGCCGAGCTGGCACGCTCCCGGGCGGCTCGATAGCGCGTGGCAGCGGCCTGGACCTCGTCGGCGCGGCCCACGCTGCGAGCGGGCAGGCCCGGCACGGCGTAGGCCCCGGCCAGCTCCGCCGCCTCACCCTTGGCCACGGTGAGGGCCAGATCGCGCTGCAGCATCTCGATGAGCGCCGCGCCGTACTCGTCCGACGACGCGGGACGCGCCCAGGTCGCATGCTCGTTCGCACGCCCTGCGAGCGCGTGCGCCTCGAGCTCTGCCTCGGCCAAGACCTCGGTCGCCCGTCGGGCGAGCGCGACGACCCGGCGCCTGCTGCGCAGCGACCGGCTGTTACAGCCGTCGCAGGTGACGAGGTCGTCCCCGCGGCATCCGGGGCAGAGCGTGAGACGGCAGCCGACGCAGTACGTCACCTGCTCGGTGTCGCGCCAGCATGCCTCGCATCTGGCGACCGGGGTTCCTGCCACGCGTTGCTCCTGACGAGATGGGCGACGACGCGACCGGTACGCAGCCGTTTCCACGAGCCTCACGACCCCGGGAGGCGCAGCTCGCTGCCGATCGCCAGGTTGTTCGGATCGTCGATGGGTCCTCCGTCCGCAGCAACGATCTCCGTCCAGCGTACTTCGTCGCCGAGCATACGCCCCGCGATGCTGCGAAGGGTGTCGCCAGGGCGCACCACGTAGATCGCCGGCGCCGGCGACGCCGGAGGTGCGACCGGTGTCGCGTCGGCGTCCGACGAGGCGGGCGGCGTGGCATCCGCCTGCTGCGCCCCGATCTGGGCGGCGGGCGGGGCCGGATCGGCGCGCAGCGACAGCTCGACCGCCCAGATGGATGCGGTGACGAGAACCGCGAGGACCGTGGCCACGACGAGCCGGACGCCCGTGTCGATTGCGATGCGGCGCGCGGTGCGCCATCGTCCGCGACGGACGCCCGGTCGCGCCGGCGCACGCGCCGGTGCCTCCGGCAGCGTCGTCCTCTCGACCGGCGGTGCCGATGGCGCCGGGCCGATCGTGGCACGCAGGGTGACGCCGGCCCGCGCGAGATCCGAGGCTCCAGGGACAGCGCAGTCCCGACATCGGTCCTGTGCGATGACCCAGCACGCGGCGCAGACATAGAGCTCGCAGCGCGGGCAGAACGAGAACCGGCTGGCGGCGGTGCTCTCCACGAGCACACGTCCGCATCGCTCACACGGTGGCAGGGCGGTAAGCGCGGTCATCCGTCCACACGAAGGGGGACGGTGAGTATTGCACCTGTCCTGCGGGGCGACAATGCCCCGCCGATCAGTCTCCGGTCGAGGGCGGCCCCAGCCGGCTGGCGGTCTCGTTCACCGCGCCGATCACCGTCTCCACCTCGGCATCGCTCAGCGACGGATGCACCGGGATCGAGAGGATCTCATCGGTCAGACGCTCGGTCACGGGCAGGACGGCGCCACCCAGGTCGCGCTCGGCGAATGGGCGCTGGCGGTGGACCGGAACCGGGTAGTACACGTTCGAACCCACCCCCAGCGCGGTGAGCGATTCGGCGAAGGCGTCCCGCTCGCCGACGCGCAGCGTGTACTGGTGATAGACGTGCGTCGCACCCGGACGGACCGCGGGGGTGATGACGTTGCGCAGCTCCGCCGAGTAGCGCCCGGCGATCGCCTGGCGCCGGGCGTTCGCGGCCGGAAGCTTGGCGAGCTGGGGCAGGCCGATGCTGGCGTGGACATCGGTCATCCGGAAGTTGTAGCCCAGGATCTGGGGCCGATAGCGCTCGACCATGCCGTGCTCGCGCAGAAGGCGCGTCCGCTCGGCGAAGCCGGCGTCGTTGGTGGTGATGATCCCGCCCTCGCCGGTCGTCATGTTCTTCGTGGGGTAGAAGCTGAAGACACCGATCCCCCACGCGCCACTAAACCGGCCGTCGAGCGCGGCGCCGTGCGCCTGGCACGCGTCCTCGATGACCGGGATCCCGTGGCGTTCGCCGATCTCCATGATCTGCGCCATGGCCGCCGGCTGGCCGTAGAGGCTGACCGGGATGATCGCCCGGGTGCGCGGCGTGATGGCGGCCTCGATCCCGGCGGGGTCCATGGTGAACGTGTCGGCTTCGACGTCGACGAAGACGGGGGTGGCCCCGACGTGGAGGATCGGGCTGACCGTGGCGGTGAAGGTGAACGAGACGGTCACGACCTCGTCGCCGGGGCCGATCCCGAGGCCGAGGAGCGCGAGGTGCAGCGCCGTGGTCCCCGAGCTCGTGGCCACCGCGTACGGCGCGCCGACGAAGGCGGCGAAGCGCTCCTCGAACTCCTTGACTTTGGCTCCCTGGGCAAGCTGACCGGAGGCGAGAGCGCTCCAGACCGAGTCGCGCTCCTCGAGGCCCATCTCAGGGCGGGCAATCGGGATCATGCAGGTGGTGGTCTCCAATGCGTCATGAAAGGGCTCGGGCATCGCGCTTTCGACGGCGGGGCGCACAATGTAGCGGAGTTCGGAGCGAAAGGCATCAGGGCCGCCCCCGGCAGCGCAACGTCGTGTGGCGCCCCCGCACCGGCCCGCTAGCGACGCGTTCCGAGACGCTCGACGAGCTCGACGTAGCGCTCGGCCTCGGCCGGCCAGTGGTGCCGTTCGCTGAACTGTTGCGCGCGTTCCGCGTAGTCGCGACGAAGCTGGGCATTGCCGGCCAGCTCGAGGATCGCCGCGGCCAGTGCCTCGGGGTCGCCCGCCTCGACGTAGCGCACCATCTCGTCGCTGAAGTACGCCTCGGTGGCGCTCGTGCGCGAGACGATGGCCGGGATGCCGAGCGCGGCGTACTCCATCAGCTTCGTGGGCAGGATGCCGTCGGTGAAGACGTCGCGACGGTTCGGGACGATGCCGATGTCGGCGCGGCTGATGATGGCCGGCAGCTCGCCGGTCGGCAGGAGCGCCGTGCTCAGCTCGACCGAATCGGCAAGCCCGAGCTCGGCGATCAGTCGCTCGACCTCCGGGACGTACTCGCCCCGGCCATGGAGGATCAGCTTCAGCGGCCGCTGCGCTCGCGCGCGAGCCACGGCATGCAGCAGGACGTCGATCCCGTAGCGGTGCGTGATCGTCCCGTGGTAGACGAGTGTCACCGGGTCGGGGGCCTCGCGGATCTGCGGGGCGCGCCGGGCGAAGAGGCCCTCGTCGGGCAGGTTCATGACGACATCGACCTTCTCTGACGGCTGGCCGCGCTCGACCAGCGTCGTGGCCCACAGCTGGGTGACGGTGAGCAGGTGGTCGGCGAAGGCCGCGCTGAGTCGCTCCTCGAGCCTGACGAGCCGCATCTTCCACGAATCGCTCCGTCCGCCGAAGCGGCTCGCGAAGAACTCGGGCATCAGGTCGTGCATGTCGAGGATGACCGGCACCCCCGACAGCTTCGGCGCGATGGCGCTGAAGACGAGGAAGTTCGGGACGTTGTGCGCCTGGGCGACGTGATACCGCCGCCGGAGGTGCCGCCGCGTGACGAGCCAGGTGGCGCGCAGGAAGAAGGAGAGGTACTCGCGCAGCTGGACGCCCAGGCTCTGGCCGCGCTGCCGCCGCACCGGCAGCCGGTAGACCGTGATCCCGTCGGCGGACTCGACCGCGGGCTCGCCCTCGTTGCGCAGGCAGATCACGTCGACGAGATGCCCGCGCGCGGCCAGCGCTCGAGCCTCGCGCTCCACGCGGATGTCAGGGTAGTAGTTGTCGACGATCATGCAGTGCCGTCGCGGCGCCGTGGCTTGCATCGTTCCTCCCGCAGGGCGACGCCGCATCGCATGCCAGCGCCCGGTCATTGGACCGGGCACGCGTCGTTGTCGCTATTCTTGCCGCTCGATGCCCCCGCGTGCACGCCGTCGCCCCGGCGTCTCCCCCGTCGTCGCCTGGTTGGCGGTCATTGCCTGGATGACCGTCATCTTCATCCTGTCCAGCCAGCCGGACCTCGGCGAGGGGCTGGGACGATGGCGATTCGGCCTCGCCAAGGTCGGCCACGTCGTCGTCTTCACGATCCTCGGCGTGCTCGTGGCGCATGCCATGGACCGGGTCCGGCTCAGCCGTCGGACGTGGTGGGCACTCGTCTTCGTGGCGATCTACGCGATCGTCGACGAGCTCCACCAGTCCTTCGTGCCCGGACGCACGCCGATGCTCATGGACGTCATGATCGACTCGACGAGCGGCCTGGTTGGTGCGCTCGTCTGGTCGCGCTTCGGCCGCCGCATCCTGGCGGCGCGGCTGCGTGACTGGCGCGCCGAGCGCCGGCCGCCGGCGGTGGAATGGGCCGATGACCGGGTCGTGACCCAGATGAGCGCGCCACGCGACGTCGAGCACCGCGAGGTGCCGCGATGAGGCGGCGCGTGGCCGTCATCGGCCGTACGAGGCTGGCCGTGGCGGCCCTCGAGACCCTGGCGCGATCGGGCGACGAGATCGCCGCCGTGATCGTCGACGCACACGACGATGGCGTCGACGGCTGGCAGCCCTCGCTGCGCCGGGCGGCAGAGGTTGCCGGGCTGCCGGTGCTCGACCCGCCGAACGTCAACGATCCGGGATTCGTGGCCGAGCTCGACAGACTGGAACCGGAGTTCCTGCTCTCGTTCCAGGCCGGGCCGATCCTGCGCGCTCCGCTCATCGGCACGGCGCGTGTCGCCGCCCTCAACCTGCACTACGGACCGCTCCCCCGCTATCGCGGCGTGGCCCCGATCGCCTGGGCGATCATGAACGGGGAGCGCGCCACCGGGGTGACACTGCACCACATCGACCCTGGCGTCGACAGCGGACCGCTCGTGCGGTCGATGCCGGTGCCCATCGGCCCATCCGACACCGGTCGCACCGTCTATGACCGATGCGTCGAAACCGGCATCGGGCTCTTCGCCGCGGCCTGGCCGGAGCTTCGCGAGCTTGATGCCGTGCCCGGGACCCCGCAGGACCCCGGCGCGGCCCTTTATTACAACCGCTGGGCGCTCGACTTCTCGCAGCGCCAGGTGCGCTGGGACGACGACTGCGAACGGATCGCGAATCGGATCCGCGCCTTCATCTTCCCGCCCTTCCAGTATCCGGAGATCGTCGTCGGCGAGCGCCGGATCGAGGTGGCGGCGATCGAGTGGGACCGCGGCCCGCACCGCGGCCACCCGGGCGAGGTCGTCGGCCTCGAGGATGGCTGCCCGGTCGTCGGCGCACCCGGCGGGCGAATCACCCTGCGAGCGCTGCGGTTCGACGGCGCGCCACTCGTCGAGGACCCCGAGCTCGCGCCGGGCGTGCGCCTTTCGTAGCGAACGCGCGCCCGCGATGCGTCCCGCTGCGCGGGATCAGCACCCGGCGCGGTGCTCAGCGGACGACCAGGAGTCCGATCGGCACCAGGAACAGGACGGCGACGAAGGCTCCCAGCCGCATCGGGCTGGCGACGACGGCGGACTGCAGGGCGAACGTGGCCCGGCGCAGCGGCCGGTAGGCCACCGCGAGCAGCACCACGCTCACGATGGTGACCGCCAGGCCGACGGCGATGACGACTCGCGGCGCGTCGTCGTTGCCGGTCAGCACCCCGACGAGCAGGGTGTCGACGAGCGTGGTGATGTTCGCGCCCATGATGTACGGCAGGGTCTGCTCGCGGCGGAGGTAACCCTTCGCGACCGCCGGGACGAGGATGCTGAGCGCGACGGCCACGGAGAGCGTCGCCAGGGCGGCGACGAGCCCGATCGCGAACATCGTCCAGGGGCCCACGTACCAGCGGGCGCGCTCGTTCACGCCGGCTCGCTCGAGCGATGGCAGCAGCTCGTCGACGAGCCGGAAGGCGAGGAGCAGGAGCCCCACGCCGATGAGGAAGAGCAGGCTGGCGGGCAGCATCTGGGAGGGATCGAGGATCGACTCGATCAGCGACACCGGCGGCTCGGTCAGCGCGCGCGTGCCGTCGTAGAAGATTGGCGGCGGCGTGAGCGTGACGCCCGAGAGCCAGCCGGATTGCAGCATCCCGAGCCCGATGAAGCCGCCCGGCACGTAGACGATCGCGGTCATCGCCAAAGCCAGGACCCCGATGGAGATCGGCGCCCGGCGCCCGACCGAGCGGCCGCGCATGGCGTAGAGCGCGCCGACCACGAGCACGACGAAGGCCGCGCCGAGCCGCGAGCCGACGATCATGCCGTACGTCTCGTCGACGCTGAGTGCTCCGGCGTCGAGGAGGGCCAGGGAGGTCGCCGCCACCGGCGACCCCGACAGCACGAGGAGCGCACCGAGCCAGCCGAAGCCCACGGCGTTGGGAATCGACGAGACCGCCGCCCCGAGGGCAGGCGCCAGGCCGCGTGCCCCGTCGCGCATCAGCGCCAGCGCGACGAGGAAGACCCACAGCGCCAGCAGGCCAATGACGATGCGGCGCACCACGGCCCAGCGCGCGGCACGTCGCGGGGTCGCGGCCGCGGTCATGCTCCGGCGGCGCGCGGCGATTCGGGCGAAGGGCGCCGGATCGAGATCGCCGTGGACACCGATCAGCTCGAGATCATCGGCATCGGTCGTTGCGCGCGGGTCGTCGGGTTCGGCGAATCGGCTGATCACGCACCTCGTGGACGGTGGCGCGGCCGAGCGAGCGGGCGATCATCGGCGCGGCGCGAGCGGTGATGATACTCGCCCGCTATCATCGCCGAGTTCAACCGGCCGGCCGTGCAATCGCCCGTCACCGCCCTCGATCGAGGGAGCGCGCCGCCGTCGAAGAGGGAGGCTCCGCTTGCAGATCACGGTGGTCGGCCTGGGCTATGTCGGTCTCGTGACCGCCACCTGCCTGGCCCGCCTCGGACAGCGCGTCACCGGGCTCGAGTCCGACGTCGACAAGGTCGCCTCGCTGGAGCGCGGGGAGGCGCCGTATTACGAGCCGCATCTGCAGGGCGAGCTGAGCGCGCTCCAGGGCGGGGACGGCGGCCTGCGCTTCACCTCCGATCCGGCGGACGCGTTCGCACAGCCCGATGTCGTCCTCATCTGCGTGGGCACCCCGTCGAGCGCGACCGGTGAGGCGGACCTGCGCGCCGTCGAGAGCGTCATCGACAGCCTCGCCGAACACCTCGCCGGGCGGACCGTCGTGGCGCTGCGCAGCACCGTGCCGGTGGGCACGACGCGTCGGGTCGAGGCGATGCTCAACGAGCGGCTGCGCGAGCGGGGCGGCCCCGCGCCGGTCAGCGTCCTCGCCAACCCCGAGTTCCTGCGGACCGGGCGCGCGCTCGATGACTTCCTGCACCCGAGCCGCGTCGTGCTCGGGCGCACCGAATCGGCGAGCGACGACGACGTCGAGACGCTCGAGACGCTCTACCGGCCACTCGGTGCGCCGATCTTCGTGCTCGACGCGGAGAGCGCGGAGCTCGTGAAGAACGCCTCGAACACCTACCTCGCGGCGCGCATCAGCTTCGTGAACGAGCTCGCCGCGTTGTGCGAGGCGACCGGCGCGGCGATCGACTCGGTGCTCGAGGCGGTGGCCGCCGATCCGCGCATCGGCTCCGAGTACTTCCACCCTGGCATCGGCTACGGCGGCTCCTGCCTGCCGAAGGACGTTCGTTCGATGATCGCCATGGGCTCGGCCAACGAGGTGACGATGACCCTCGCCCGCGCCATCGACGCGGTGAATGCCGAACAGCCGGTTCGCGCCGCCGCGCGCCTCGACCGCGCCATCCCGGGTGGCCTCGACGGGTCCCGCGTGGCCCTCCTGGGATTGGCCTTCAAGGCCGGCACCGATGACATCCGCGACTCGCCCGCGCTGGCGCTGGCCGGCGTGCTGCGCGATCGCGGCGCCACGGTCGTGGCGTGCGACCCGCAGGCGGCAGCGGTGGTGGCGACCCGTGAGCCGTGGATCGAGATCGCGCAAGGGCCGCTCGACGCGGCGCGCGGCGCGGACGCGGTCGTGCTGGCGACCGACTGGGCCGAGTACGTCACGGCGGATCTTGCGCCGATCGCGGCGCGGATGCGCGGTCGCGTCCTGCTGGACGCGCGCGATGCGCTGGATCCGGCGCGCGTCCGTGCGGCGGGCCTCGAGATCCTCTCGATCGGCCGCCGCGATGAACGCGGCGCCGCGGCGAGCGGCGAGGCGGTCAGCCCGGCCTGACCGACGGCTCCTCGGCCACCTCTGCGCGAAGCCACGCGCAGAACCGATCGATCCCGTCCTCGAATCGCGTCGTTGGCCGCCAGCCGAGGCGATCCTCCGCCCGCGAGATGTCGGCGTGGGTGCCTGGGACGTCACCCGGCTGTGCGGGCAGGAGCCGCCGCTCGGCGCGCACGCCGAGCGCCCGTTCGAGCTGCGCGACCATCTCGGTCACCGCGATCGGCCGGTCGCTGCCGAGGTTGACGACGAGCCAGGGGTCGTCGTCGGCCGCCAGGCGGACGAGCGCGTCGACGAGATCGTCAACGTACGTGTAGTCCCGCAGCGGTCGCCCTTCGTCGAAGAGCTCGATTGGCTGACCGGCCAGCATCCGCCGCGCGAAGGCGTGGATCGCAAGGTCGGGTCGCTGACGCGGCCCGTACACCGTGAAGAGGCGTGCGACGCCGACCGGCAGCTCGCTCACGGCGTGGTGCGCGTGCGCGAGGGCCTCGCCCGCGACCTTCGTCGCGCCGTAGGGCGAGATCGGCCGGCCACGCGCCTGGTCCTCCCGGAACGGGCGTCGCTCGTCGACGCCGTAGATCGAGCTCGACGAGGCGAACACGAGCCGGGCTCCGTGACGGGCGACGTTCGTCAGCGTGTGCTGGAAGCCGCCGAGGTTCGTGGCGACGTAGGCCCCGGGGTCGGCGATCGACGGGCGCACCCCGGCGCGCGCGGCGAGATCGAAGACGACCTCGGGCCGGGCGAGGTCGAACGCCGCCCGGAGCGCATCGGCATCCCGGGTGTCGGCCTCCACGAGCCGGAAGGCCGGCGAGGCGCCGGCGGCTTCCAGGTTCCGCTCCTTCCGAGCGCGCGGGTAATACGGGTCGAACGAATCGACCGCGGTCACGTCCCAGCCGTCGTGAAGCAGGCGCTCGACCAGGGTGCTGCCGATGAACCCCGCGCCCCCGGTGACCAGCGCGCGGCGTTTCGCCGGGGCGCTCAACGCGGGGTCGTCACGGCCAGGTTGGGTTCGGGCCCGGCTGCCCGGTCCCGTTCATGTAGGCGCCGGTCCGATTCCAGGCGTTGGCCAGGATGCGCTGGGTGGTCGCGTCGTGCGGCCACGGCCCGGCACCGCCCAGGACGCGGTCGAGGAGCCCGCGCGTGTCTTCGGGGGCGACGCTGAGCGGCACGGGCGGCGCGCCGGCGAGGACACCACCCGCCACGTCACGCGTGAAGCTGAACCCGTCGGCCACGTTCCCGGCCAGGTAGACCGAATTGGCGAAGTAGCCACTCACGGCACCGTTCGTGCGGCTTC